>PLWR01000662.1:0-7019 GCA_003165615.1 Acidobacteriota bacterium
GTTACATTCTTAAATGGCTTGACGCGTTGCCCGGCCTTCCCCCGGACGCCGCGTTAATGTTTCTTGCGAACCAGCAGCACGCTGACATCGTCGGTGTAAACCCTCTTCCATTCGGGCTGAGTCTCGATCAGACCGGCCAACGCGGAGTCCCTTTTGAGCAGGCACGACTGGACGTTGTACTTCGCCAATAACCGAAGGGCTTGGGGGCTCGGTTGCATTATACGCAAGTAGTCCGGCAGGACGCCGGAGTATTCGTACACGTCGAAGCGGCCATCGATAAACACCTTATGCGCCGGCCATCGCGCGGCGATGAGGTAGCCCCCCCAATCGGAATCATTAAACATAGGCCCTGGAACCTCGTGGGAGCGCAGGTACTCGACCGCGCCCTCAGGAGCGCGGCGCTGCAAGGCGCTCGCTAGTTCAGGCGTTCGAGGGAGGAACGCCACGACACCGGCGCCGATCCCCAGGATGAGGACGGCATTCAATACGTATCGGTCGCGGGTCTCCGCGAGAGGAGGCACCCAGCGGGCGAGCACCACGGCGAGCATCGGCGCGAAGACCGGAACGAAAAACAGCAGAAAGCGCTGGTGCGCAGCCGTCGCATAGACCGCCAGGAACAACAGGACAAGGTCTTCCAAACGGCAAGCCGGGCGATAAAGGATTTGCGCCACCAGGAAAGAAAGCAGCAGGAGCAGAAACATGATTCCGTACCACTGACCCCATTCCAAGGGCCGCCATTCGTGCAGGACCGCGACCACGGTGTGTTGTGAATGGGCCATTCGGAAGGGGTAAAATGCCAGGCGAGTGCCGTAGGGCGTAAGGGTAAGGGCCAAAGCTGAGAGGAGAGAAATAATCTCCAATTGCCGTCTTTGATTGCTGCTCCAACGCCGTGCTTCCACGCCCCCGCGCCGCCCCTCCACCAGCCCGCATACCGCATAAACGGCCAGCGCCACATATCCCAGAACAAATGAACCATGGGTATTCACCCACGCCGCAAGCACGATGGGCAGGGTCCATAGCGCGCGCCGATGCCCCTGGCGAAAGCGCTCCAGGCAAATCAGCGTGATCAACCAGAACACGTAACCGAATTCCTGGGGACGCAGGAGGGAAAACTGCGACGCCAGAGGCAACATCCCCGCCGCGGCAAAGAATGCCGACCGTACATTGCGACACCGCAAGTGTGCATAGAAGTAAATCAGCAGCACGATGGCAGACTGAAGCGCGATGTAGAGGGTCGCAAGTCCGCGCAGGCCGCCCAGGCGGTCCACCAAGGCCAAAGCAATCTCACTCAGCCATTCATAGGCAATCCACGCCGTCCCCGCGGCGGTAAAAGAGTAGGTGTCGGAAGTCGGCCAAGTGTGCGTGGCCAGGATTTGCTTTCCCGTGGTGATGTGCCACCAAAGGTCCCCCTCCAGGAAAAATTGCGGAGAGCTTGCAGCCGGCGCCGCCCGCACCGCGTCGAGATTGCCGCGGATGGCGATGAAGGTCGCGGCAACTAGCAACGCTCCGAGGAATACGGGAAAGGAGAAGTATTTTCGCCATGCGCCCGTGGCTTGCGGACGCGGGTTCAACTGCGAGTTAGCTGATACATAAGGATCATTCATGGTCGGTCGCACGCGCAGTTTCTCATGGAAGGAAGCGGGTGCTGTCATCGGGCATGGATGCGAGGCTTTGGAGTGCGGCAGCAAGCTGCCGCACTCCAGCTCCGCACGCCTGCACAAGATGTAGTCGATCACCCGATCGCCCAATCCCTCCTCAATCTGATTGCATGTACTTACCGCTTTGCCCAATCTCGGGTGGCAGGCGGGAGGCAAATTGCCGGAGGTGCGCGATGAGTGCCCGCTCCTCCGAGCGATCGACCGCATAAAACGAAACCGTGTCCTCAGCGCAGATGTAATTATCGAACAACCTCCAGCTTCCCACGCGAATCCACTGGGCCGGAAGGCCGCCGCTCGTAACGCGACCATCGTTGAATAGGGCGTCGAAGACAATGGCTATTTTAGTGCCCTTGGACCGGGTTATCTTGTCGATTTGTTGGGAGGTGAACTCACCTTCCATCCTCAGTCTCGCCACATCGAGGCTGGCGAGTCCCCACAAGTCCTCCAGGCGCGGCTCTCCCAGGTAACTCAGCGCTCCGATGTCGTTGGCGGCAACGGACGCGCCACGGTAGAACTGCCGCACAAACAACCCCATTTGGTACTGTTGTTCGTAAATGTTATGAGAAGCCTGGGGAATGTGGCTGAGCGAGATGTATCCGCGCGAGCCCAGCACCGCGAGGGGAAGAAGGAGCGAATATCCCAGCCACACGCCCGCAAGCGCCGTTTCCCCCCGGCCACTGGTGCGCCCACGACGGTCGGACAGGTACTGGAAAGCACCGGCGGCTAAAACCACCAGGCTGAGAGCGATGACATAAGCTTCGTACCTGAAAAACCAACCTAACCTGGCAAATCTCAGATGCAATCCCGCCGTGACGATCACCATCACCAGCATGATGGTACCTTCCCTCCATATCGTTCTCTGGCGATAGAGGAGAAGTACCAACAGCATAAGAAGGGAAAGCACCGGTGCCCAGACGTCGGTGGCCACCATCCATCCGTCCCAATTTCCCATGAAGGGCAGGATTCGCATATTCCCGACCCCATGGGGCAGGTTCGCTTTCAGGCAAACCGAGTTGGGAAGCCAATACCAACCGTGGTACGCAGAGATTGCTCCGTAAATTAATGGGGGAACTGCGGCAACCACGCCCAGGCCGAAAGCCTCCACCCATCGCTTGCGCGCAAGAAAGAGCAGGCAGGCGGCAAAAACCAGAAACAGCCCTTCATAGCGAATCAGGGGCAGGACCACAGCTAGCACCCACACCCAGGGAGAGGCTCCTGCTTGCGCACCTTTTTCCCCCGCCAACTCACGCGCCACGAGGTACACGAAGAGGATGGAACTGGCCATCTGAAGAGTGTGTTCCATACCGATGAAAACCATGGCGGGAAGCGGGGCCAGGAATACGAATCCCAGCAGCGCCGCAGCCTGAAGTCCTTGCGGCAGTCCCATTTTCCCCAGGATCACATAAACCACCAGGAGGGTGGCTCCGGCAAATACCACGTTCAGGAGCAACGGCGCCAACTCGCTGGTTCCTCCCAGGGCGCAGCTTAAAGCGAGCAGAAGGGGCCAGAGAAATGTGGACTCGCAGGAACTGAACTCGTAGGGGGTAACTCCCCACACCCCGTGCGCAGTGAAGTTCCTGGCCACGGCCATGGCGATGTAGATGTCATCGATGGCGTAAACGAACCGGCCCCCATCGGCCCGCAGACACAGGACGAAAACGCCTGCCACCAGGGTGCACAGAACCCCCAGCGCTACCACCAGGGGCCAGTGCCGAGTCCATGCGGTCTTCAAGAGTTTATCCTCATCCGGATTCCCCACCTCGTATTTGCCGGGGCGGGGCTGTGCAGGCTGCGGAAAAACACCTCACACTGTCATCCTAAGGAGGCGAAGCCGACCAAGGACCTCTGCATTTGCTTGAAAATTCAAATACAGGGGTCCTTCGCTTCGCTCTGCAGAAACTCGACCCGGAATTCATTTAGAATCACCACCCCCTGCGCTGTCATCCTGAGCCCGCAGCGTTACCGCTCCTTGCGAACGAATAATATACAAAGATCATCCTCGTAAACTCGGCCCCAGCCCGGCTGCGCATCGAGCAGGGCGCCAAGAGAACCGCTGCGCTCAACCAAGCAGGAGCGCACCCCGTACTTTTCCAGCAGAGCCAACGCTTCGGGGGCGGGCTGAATGATCTTGATGTAATCGGCGAGCACTCCGGAGGGCTCATAAGCGTCGGAGCGGCCATCGATGAACACTTTTTGCTGTCCTCGCGAAGCCCAAATCAGATAACCACCCCAGAAATCGTCATTGAACATGGGCCCGGGCACCGGATGCGAGCGCAGGTAATCCACCGCCCGGCGCGGTTGATTGTGATCGATAAGGCGTTGCAAGCGTGCCGAAGACGGAAAAAACGCCGCCGCGCCCGCCGCGAAAAGGGCGATGAGGGCGGCATTCAGCATCGGCACGTTCTTGTCCGGCTCATAGGCGGGGAACACGTCCGCCAACAGGCCAGCAATGACGGGCGCCACGACCATGGCGAAAAAAACAACGAAGCGTTGATGCCGGCACGCCAGAAACGCGGCAAGCAACACCAGGGCCACCACCTCGGCACGCTGGATCCGGCGCAGAACCAACCAACCCACCGCCAAAGCCAGGAGCAAAATCAGGACCCATATCCCGAAAAACTCGTTGAAGGCGAGCGGTTGCCATTCCTGGAAGTAAGTCATGTTCAGGCGCTGCGTGGTAATTCCCATCTCATACCGGAGCAGGTGCGGCCCGTACGGATTCACCAGAAGCGCTGCCACGCAGAGAAAGAAGCCCAATGCCAGGTGCCATCGCGCGCGCGATGGCCATGCTTTACCCTCAAGAAGGCCCAGGTGGAAATCTCTCACCCCCGCCAAGCCGTATATTGCGATGGCCGCCAGGCCAAGCGTAAACGTGCCGTGCGTGTTCACCCAAACCACAAACACCAGGGGGAGAATCCAAAGGTTCATTTGCCTGCCCTGGCGATAACGCTCCAGGCAGATCAAAGTGATGAGCAAGAAAATGTACCCCAGAAGCTGAGGCCGCACGCTGAAGCAACTGCCCAGCAAGGGCAGGGTGAGGGCGGTCGCAGCAAAAGCGCTTTTGGGATTGCCGCTCGCGAGGCTGGCGGAATAATAAACCAGCAGCACGATCGTCGAGACCAGCGCGGTGAGCAGCGCCATGAGCGCGCGGGGGCCGCCCAGGCGCGAGGCGGCCGCCATCAGCACTTCGCCCAGCCATTCGTAAGCAAGCCATTCGCTGTGGGGGGCCGTGAACGAATAGTCGTTGGTGGTGGGCCACTGGTGGGTATGGAGAATTCGCTGGCCGGCCGCGATGTGCCAGTAGGTGTCGCCCTCGACGAACGTGGCGTGCCAGTGTCCCGCGGGGAGCGCGGCGACATTATCGAGACGCAGGGACAGATTCAGGAATACGGCCGTCACCAGTAGAGCGCCAAGAAACACGGGGAAGGAGAACACTCTTCGCGCCCACACTCGGACCGTGGTGTCAGCGCCTCGGGCCACGCGAACTCCCCTGCCGATTCAAAGGCTCGGCGTTGGCATCGTGGCCAGAGTTAACGGCTGGCACCGGATGCGGCCTTCTCACATACAGCACACTGAGTTGGTCGCCATAAATCTTCTGCCAATCCGGGGAAGCATCCAGCAATGTCGCCAGCGTTTCATCGCGTTCGAGAAGAATCGACTGGACGTTATACGCATTCAAGAGAAAAAGCGCGGGGAGTTCGAGCCGGGCGATCTTAAGATAATCGGCGAAAACACCAGTCCGCACGTAAATATCCGCCCGCCCGTCGATAAACACCTTGTTGATATCCGACATCTGCCAGATCAAATACCCGCCATATCCGTAGCTGTTCAGCATGGGCTTGGGCGTCGGGTACTGCCGCAGGTACTTGACCGCGCGCACCGGCCATTTCTGTTCCATGATGCTTTCCAGATCAGTCCGCGAGGGGAAAAAGCCCATGACCGTACCCACCACGAGTGTCATCAAGACAACATTCAATGCGTACTTATCCTTGGCGGGCTCATAAGGCTCAACCCAGCGCGCCAGAATCACTCCGAACAAGGGCGCGGTGAAGGACACGAAAATCAATATCAGACGCAAGTGCAAGGAGGCCCCGGCGATCCCGGCGAGAAGCAACACCAGTTCTTCCAGCCGCCAACGGAGCCTTAGCGTCACTTGCGCAAACAAGAAGGCGATGACGAGGATCAGGAAGATCATCCCCGCCGTCGGGTCCGTCATCACGGGCTGCCATTCGATGATGTTCGCCATCATGATCTGCTGGGAAAAAGCCAGGTCCAGGGGGTAGAGCAAAAGCTCGGTGCCGTAAGGTGTGATGATCAAGGCAATGAGGATCAAAAGTCCCACCAGTTCCAGGCGCACGCGCTCGCGGGTGGACCAGCGCCGGGATTCCACCCCGGCCCAGTGAATCTCCACCAAGCCACAGGCCCCATAAACTCCCAGGGCAAAAAGGCCAATCGTAAAGATGCCGTGTGTGTTGACCCACACCAGAAACAGGGGCGGCAGGAGCCAAAGCGCGCCGGTGTGCCCCTGGCGAAAACGCTCAAGAATAATGAGGGTGAGCAACAGGAACAGGTAGGCGAGCATTTGTGGGCGCAGGCTTAACGAAGTGTAAACCAAGGGCAGAAAGATGACGCACGCCATAAATGCCGCCTTGGAATTCCGGCAGCGCATGCTGACCATTGCGTAGAGCGCGAACAGGATGGCGGTGGCCAGAATCATGTCAAGCGCCATCAGCCCCCGCAGCCCCCAGTGGTTCGAGAAAAGGGCAATCAACACTTCACCCAACCACTGGTAGGCGATCCAGTGAGCGCCATAGACGGTGCAGGAATAAGTATCCGTCGTGGGCCAGTGGCGGGTGGAGAGAATCGTGGCGCCCACCTNNCAAACGTCGGGGTCCACCCAAAAATTGCGCAGCGGCACGAACATGCCTCCCGCCAGCAAAACTCCCAGCAGGGCGGGAAAGGAAATAATCATCTTCCCCAAGGGCTGAGGCGGAGTGGGTTCCAAATTGGAGGAAGTCAGCAACGCATCAGAATTCAATTTCAAGCTCCCGCAATCCATTCACCCCAGAGTTAGCGCGGCCGGCAAGATAGCCATTCATTCTAGTGCCGTTCCAACATACTGCGCCACAGCATTGTTGGGCTGCTTGTCCCGGCGAACGAACAGCACGCTCACGCTGTCACTGTACACTTTCTGCCATTGCGGCGAGGCGGCGAGCAGTGTTCCCAGCGCTTCGTCACGTGCGATCAGACAGGACTGAATGCCGTATGCATCCAAGAGGAAGGGTGCGGTGGGCCCTAGATGCGAGATCGTCAGTGAGTCAGCAAGTACTCCCGACCGCTCGTAAACATCCGCCCGGCCGT
>PLWR01000662.1:7070-7379 GCA_003165615.1 Acidobacteriota bacterium
AGGGGAAGAACCACACGATGCCGGCCACCGCAAACGCTATGAGGATGGCATTCAAGGCATACTTATCGTTGGCAGGCTCATAGGGTGGAATCCAGCGGGCCACAATCACGGTCAGCATTGGCGCACAAAAGGGCACGAAGATCAGAAGGAAGCGGATGTGCAGGCAGGCGGCCACCACACCGGCAATGAACAGCACCAGCTCTTCCAGACGCCAGGTGGGCTGCAAGGTGATTTGAGCCAGCACGAAGCCCAGAACCAGGGCCAGGAAAAGCTTCCCGAAGAACTCGCCAAACATCATGGACTGCCACT
>PLWR01000077.1 GCA_003165615.1 Acidobacteriota bacterium
ATCCCCAACGCCCGGCTCTGCAAGGCGATGCTGGACCGGCTGACCGATCAGGCCCACATCATCGATACCGGCAAGGATTCGTATCGTTTCCTGAGAACCCTGGCCAGGAAAGGCGGCAAGGCATGAAGCAGCAATGGTATTACGCGCATCTGCGCTGGGCGGTGATGGTCGAAGGCAAACAAGGACTACGGGAGTGGAAGGAGACGGTTCACATCTTCCTCAGTGAGGATCGCGAGGCCGCCTTCCAGCAGGCTCTCCTGATCGGCCGAAAGAACGAAGACTACCACGAAGAAGGCAGAAGGCTGGTCGAGCAAAGACTGGCCGAAGTGGTCCAGCTCGATTGCCTGGGCACCAACCCAACCGAATTCCGGGTAAATCTGGGATCGAAAAAGACCAAAGAGAAGCTGGCCTTCGAGCACATCTTCCACCCGGAAGAGATGCTGCCCGAAGCGGCCTTCTAACCGGATCTCCGCCGGAGATTACCTCTCCGGATGGGGCAGCAGCGGCGCTCCGTTCTGGTCCTGGCTCAAGTCGCCCTACGGGCTCCTTCCGCCAGGACCAGAACGGAATAACCAAACATAAACCATGGGTGGGGCCAAATCAGACGATCAAAAGGGGCCAATTCAGAGTAGCGAAATCATGATACCGTCATCCAGGGATGCACGGGCGTCTCCGCCCTGCTCGAAGCAGCTTCAATTGAGGACAACAACAGCGGCGCGGGAAATGGACTGATGGACTTTGCGCGTCTTCAGCTTCGCAAAACCATCGATGAGGCGCGAGATGCACTTTGGAACCTGCATCAGGCTGACAGCGACGCCGCAAGTCTCGGCGAGAAGCTGGGAAGCATGACCCAAGTGGTTGAGAGCGAGTTCCATGTTCCCATCGCCTTCTCTATCGATGGAACGCCCTATGCTATTAGCGCTCCAGTTGCCCATGACCTGCTTATGGTGGCCCGCGAGGCCGTTTCGAATGCCGTGCTGCATGGTCACCCGGCGCACGTGTGGGTTTCGCTCGAGTACAAGGCAAGCGAGCTGATTCTTCGCTTTGCCGACGACGGTTGCGGCTTTGAGACCAGCCTTTTGAAAACACAGGACGGCCACCATTTTGGAATCAAGGGCATGAGAGAAAGAATCGAGCGCTGGGGAGGCGGGTTCAATTTGAAGAGCGCAATGGGGAAAGGGGTCCACATCGAAGTGCAGCTCCCGCGTAACCGTAGAAAAATACCGAGGTCACGGAACGCCCAATCCAACAGGGGCGATGCAGTCTCGACCAATCGTCCCTGACTGACCTGATCGAAACCACTTCTGAATGAGCCCATGAATGCGCACCGAATCACAAGTGAATCAGCCCTCGCTGCAAACCCGTAACGACTGCCTGTGTTCGATCGCTGTCATTAAGGCACATCGATATCACGCTTACGTGGCACTTTACGGTGGCCTCGGTAATTCCCAACTCAATCGCGACTTCCTTGTTTGACTTGCCTTTCGCCAATAGCTCAAGCACCTCGCGTTCCCGCGCTCTCAGGCTTGAATCCGGCGTACGTGAAGCGAGTGTCTGCGACAGGGGTGACGGCAGGTATCGGCCACCGGAATGAACGCGGCGCACCGCGTCGACCAGCACCTGCTGGGGCAAGCCCTTCAACAGCCACGCGCCATCTCCATGACGAGGCGCAGAACCGCATGCACCAACGCGTTACACCCTCGCTCATGAAGCTGCGAAGATCTGCGGTCGAGCACCCCTTCGGCACCCTCAAGTACCGCATTTTCGGACAACCCCGCCTGCTGCGCGGCCTCAACGGAGCACGCACCGAAATCGGGCTCGCCCATGGCCTGCGACCTAAAGCGCATGGTCAACCTGCTCGGCGCACCGAAACTCGTTCAGGCATTCCCACCTTCATCCCATCTGCAAGTCAAAGACAAAAGGCGCCCCAGTTAAGGAGTGCCTTCCGTGTTCATCCCAGCTCGGTTTCGTAACAGACTCATTTCCTGGACCTTCCATTGTGCGCTCAGTTGCGTCGGGCCAGTTTGGTGTCGACTGCATTCATTGCGCACGAGCGAGAGTGCGCATTATGGACTGTTGTGGCCGATCTTCGCGGAATGGCTTACCGTCGGCATACAGCTGAATCCGGCTTCGTATTGCTGCAGTCAGTGCCCCGTCCTTTTGGGACACTGCCAGATCCAGCGCTTGATTCGCGAGCGAGCGCGCCTTCACAAAATCGCCGGACTCCGCGTATGCCGCGGCCAAAGTATCAATTACCTCGGGATTCTTTCCAGAGGCGATTTCATTGGCGGCTTCAGCCAGCGCTACTGCTTCAGTACCGTTCCGAGTAGACGCATCCTGCGAAGTCGCCAGCAGCCACGCCGCCCCGGATAGTGCCGTGATGTTCTTTGGTTCCAGCTTTAGCGCGTTGCGCCAGTGGGCAAGAGCCTCCCCGCTCTTACCAAGACACTGAAGCGCCGTTGCCAGAGCTTCCTCGCCGGGGGTAAACTTCGGTCTGAGTTGAAGCGTCCGCTGGAGTTCCTGAAGCGCCTCATCCGCATGCCCCTGCTGAAGAAGAAACTTCCCAAGGTTGAACCGGCTCTCCACGAATTCGGGATTGATGCGAATTGCCTCCCGGAGGTGTTTAAACGACTCCTGGACGTCCCCCTCGATGTACAAAGATAGCCCAAGCCCATTCTGAACACGGGCATCGTTGGCATCGAGGGTGAGGGCCTTTCTCCAAAACACAAGGGCTTCGCTGTTCCTGCCTTCGCCTTCCAAATCCATCGCCTGCCCCATCAACTTATAGAGATCGACGGCCGGCACCTGGATGTCCAGAATCCCATCGCTCGCAATATTTACAAACTCCGGAAGGTTCACTGCCCGATTCGCTGCTGTGGCGTTGTCGACAAGAATGGCCGGACTGTCGTTACCATCGGCGTCAAGATGCGTAAGATACATCTGCGTATAAGGCGATCTGGCCTTGGATGAAAACACAAGCCAGCGGCCATTCGGCGAGAAGCTGTGCCAGGAGTTCATGAGCGGCGTATTGGCTCGCAATCGGCGCGCCTTACCGCCACCAAACGGAACGATGAAGAGCTGGCTATCAGGGCGCATCAGTTGCCCGTTGTGGCATTGCACAAACACAATCCAGCGCCCGTCCGGCGATACCTTCGGGAAGTTATTGCTCATCCCATTTTGCGATGCGCCGGCAATAGGCTCAGGCACACCGCCCCGCCCCTCGTTGAATGGAATGCGGTAGAGATCGTACTGAATCGGCGTCTCGTTGGGATCGTTGGCATGGATCGCCATCTTCTGACCCTCCGCATGCGGATCTTTCGCCTCTGCCCGGGCAAACACAATGTACTTGCCGTCAGGACTCCAAACTCCGTCCGTCTGCACATACCTCGGATCGTCAGCGCCGGGCAGGGGCTGGCGTTTTCCGGTGGCGCGGCTATACCACTCAAGAATGCCGCGAGTCGGATAAAAAACCTGGAGGAACCGAAAGTCCTTGAAGTTTGTTACGAAGTAGCTCTTCGACACATCAAGGTTCGGCCCTGCGAAAGTGCTGACCACATACCTGCCGTCTGGTGATACCTGCGACATGAATCCCACCCGCGTCTGTCCAACCTGCCCATCGGTGTTCCACTGCACGATGTCCTTGTTCTGGATTGAAACATGCGGCTTCACAGATGTAAGCGCGTAGAGTCCCTTGTCGTTTGAAGGACCATCGATATCGATTCCCATCGTTTTTCCGTCCATGGAAAACGAATGGCAATTGGCGCAGGTCGGCATATCCTTCAACACGGTTCGGCTTTCGGGCTGGCGAATATCACGAACGCGCCAGTGAATAAGGTGAATTGCCGAAGGTGGCAGGGGTTGAACCGTGCCGTTTGCTCCTTCCGATGGCATCAGAGGCACGTCACGATAAAAGATGGGCGCTCCCACCGGGTCTTTTGAAGTTGTAAGAGCCAGATGCGCCTGAGACGACGGCAAGTGCGCTCCACCGTAGCCGGTTATCGTTACCGTCGCCGACAACTCTTTGGAATGCGTCTGGATTGTCGCCCATGTCGCTGCAACTGGCGTCCACGTCCACGCAGCCGCCTGTTGCGGTGTGAGTTTCGGCAACTCATTTGTCTCGGAAATGCAATCCCGATCGATGGCGCCGATGCGCAGACGCTCCCCTTTGGTCACAATGTGGATGGCCGGAGTCTTGTCGCCAAACGTGACGTCAATGTGCCAGGAAACGGCAGCGGCATCGCGCCACAGAAATGTAGGGGGGGTAATGCCGGGCGGGAATATTGAACCGTTTTGTGGATAGTCGATGGAGATAGGCCAAAGCGACGCCTTGGCCGACGCGGGAACCGGGTTCCGCTCCTTGCCCAACACGCTGTTACGGAACGACAGAAACAGGACCAGCGCCAGGAAGACAGCCAGAATCGCAAATTTGGGCAAGTATACGCGCCTCTGCTTCCGCGGCGATTTTGAACTGAGGTCGAGCATTTAGACTCTCCCGGCGCCACGCTCGAGCTGTGACCCAATTTTCGCCAGTATTTTAAATAAGGTTACATCGTAAGACGGCTCGTTTTCTCATTCCGGGAATGCGGCATCCCGCCCGATTGAAAGAATGAAAAAGCCCGGGCAGCGAACTCTCCTGCCCGGGCCTTTCACTCTAAGTTAGAAGGTCACTTTCAAAGCGGCCTGGCCTACACGAGTGGTGTTGGACGTGCCGCCCAAGCCGTTGTTGCCGCCGTTGATTTGAGCAACGCCCCCACCTGCATCGCCCGGAATGGCGTTAGGATTGCTCATTACCGGGTGATTGGTAGCGTTGAAGAACTCGAAGCGGAGCTGCAGCTTGTACTTTTCAAGGATCGTGAAGTTCTTCATCATCGACGAGTCGATGTTAAAGCTTGGAGGGCCCTGGATCATATTGCGGCCGCTGCTGCCGAACGTTCCGTCGTGACGTGTGGTAAACGCCGCGGGGTTGTAGTATTGCTTCGTCCAGTGGGCTCGACCGCCTTGACGAACATTCAGAGGCACGCCTGGGACACGATCGGCTCGGTCGCTACCGCAGGCTTGGATGCAACCGCTGCCTTTCCCAAGTTCGCCAAAAGCAGCATTACTGTTGCCCGGACCGACGTTGAACGGCGTGCCCGACTGCCAGGTGATGATGGGGCTTATCTCCCAGCCGCCGAGCACCTGGCGCATCAGCAGATTCTGTCCCTTCAACTCCGGACTGATGTAAATAAAGTTGCTGGTCCAGGTGAAGGGAATATTAGCGTTCGAGATGCCGCGGCTCCAATGCAAGTTGGAGGGATTGCCGATCTCGCCACCATTGGAGATGTTGGCGGCGCTTGCCACGTCAAGGGTCTTCTGCCAGGTAAAGCTAGACTGCGCCTGAAGACCGTGAGACAGATGCCTCTGGACAGTGGCCTGCAGTGAGTGATAGTTCGCCGTAGCCCCGCTGTCGTATTCCAGAATGGTGGTGAAATTGGGGGCGTACGGGGCCACAGGAAGTTTAAGGTTGCCATTGTTGACATTCGCTTGCGTTGGAAGTGCACAGGTCGGGTTGTTGTAGTAAGTGCAGTAGCTGTAAGCAGCGTAGTTGTCATCCTGCACCCAGCTCTGGTGATACGACTCGCTGCCGACGTAGGCGACACGCACAGCCATGACGTTGCTCAGTTGCTGTTCGACTGCAAAGTTCCAGGCCTGGGTCATGGGCGCCTTGAAGCTTCGGCTGAAGGACGCCCCTAAACTGACCGGGGTGGCAACTGGAGAGTTGAGCGGCGGCTTGTAGGTGGGGCTGGCCCATGGGATCTGGCCTGGGCCAGTGCCGAACGGGGTGCCGTTGGGCGTACCGAACGACGACGTTGCCCATGGATTTTGAAAGTTCTCGTATCCAGTTATTGTTTGGCCTGTGTTCGGCGTGCAGGTAGCGCCACCATTGCAAATCGGCGAATTCGAAGGCGCGGGTGGGGAGAATGTCGGAGCAAAGGGCGCAAGATCGACGACATGGTTGTAGTTGGCGTAGGCCACCGGAGCGGTGAACATGCCGAATGCCGCGTGGAACGAAGTTTTCGGCATATTACTGGGCTGGTAGGCAACACCGATGCGGGGCTCAAAGGTCTTGCTGTCGCCGGGGCGAAGGCCCGCTCCAATCATATTGGTATCGCCAGGAAAAATCAGTCCCTTTGGTGCGGCGGGGAAGATGAAGCTCTGCTGACCTGCCACGAATGCCCCACCACGGCCTCCGACGGAAGCCGGTGGAATATCCGGATCCCAACGCAAGCCAAGAGTAAGGGTCAGGCCGGGCTTGAGGCGGAACTCGTCGTTGACATACGGGCCGATCTCCCATCCCTGGATGTCGGCCAGCTCGCCCGCTCCCTGCATGAAGCTGCTCATGTA
>PLWR01000490.1 GCA_003165615.1 Acidobacteriota bacterium
CGCCTGGGCTTCAATTCCAAGGCGGTGATCACGGGCGACGTTACGCAGATTGATCTTCCCGCCGGGCGGCGCTCCGGATTGGTGGAAGCGGTGGAAGTGGTGGGCAAGGTGACCGGGATCAGCCTGATCTACTTCACGGAGCGCGACGTGGTGCGGCACAGCCTGGTGCAGCGCATCATCCGCGCCTACGAAGAGTTTGACCAGTTGCGCGCGGCCAAAGCGAATGGCGAGCAAAAATGAAGGGGACGAATCACATTCGGAGGGTGCCCGGCGTGGCCTTTGTCAATCTTCAGAAACGGTATGTGGTCCACACTGCCCCCGTGCGGGCGTTCGTGCGAAGCATGAAACGGCGCCTGCGGCTGGAGAAGCGCGAGTTCAACATCTGCTTCGTGGATGACAACGCCATTCGCCATTTGAACCTTGCCTACCGCGGCAAGGACAAAGCCACCGACGTTCTCTCCTTTCCCTGGCACGAAGCGGGGGGAGCGCATTCGCCGGAACCACCAGCGCTTTCCCGCGGCCGTAGGAGCGAGGGTTTCGCAAATTTCCTGGGCGATGTGGTGATTTCCGTGGAGACGGCCCGGCGCCATGCCGCAATGGAAGGGCATTCGACGCTCAATGAAATCCGCTGGCTGATCCTGCACGGGGTACTTCACCTGCTGGGTTATGACCACGAAGATGATACCGGGGAAATGGTTGCGCTGGAACTGGCCTTGCGCGATAAGCTGGACGAAAAAGGCGGGCCGAGAAACGGCCGACCCCGGAAGGTCGAAAATCGAAATTCGAAAATCGAAATTCGCCAGCCCAACTCACTGCGCAGGAACGGATGATGAACGCCGCTTAATTTCCAAGTTTCGACTTTCGAGTTCCGGCTTTTGGCTTTTCGCTTATGGACCAACGATTCCTGCTTACGACGGCATGGGTGGCATTGCTGGCGGTGTTGCTGGCGCTGGGCTCTGTTGCTTCCTACCTGCGGCTCTTGATGCGGCGGCTGACGCCCGTGGGGGTGCGCAAAGTCTTTGGGCCCAGCGGGCACGGGCCCGTCCGTCCCAATCGCGAACGCGTGGGCGTTTCGATTTCCGCCTTGCACGGCGCCGCCATGCACCTTTTTGCGGTGGGATTGACCGGCCTGCTGATCTGGCGGCGGCCCGAGCACCTTTGGGAGGATATTGGCACCGCGCTCCTTATTGTTCTTGCCGCCGTGGCCATTGCCGATCAATTGATTCCTTTCCTGCTGGTGGTGCGGCACGACGAACCGGAGTTGATATTGGAGCAATGGGCATGCACCCTGCGGCGGGTGGTTATTGGGGCGCTGCCGCTTACCTTTCCCATTCTGATTTCCACCACCATCGCGCGGCTGCTTGAGCCCACGGAACCGGAACCTGAGCCCCCGTCCTCGCAGGAAAACCTGGTGGAGTTGATTGCCACGGGCGAGCAGGAGGGCTTGATTGAAAAAGGGGATCGCGAGTTGCTGCAATCGGTGGTGAAATTCGGCGATAAGGTGGCCCGCGAGGTCATGACGCCGCGGCCGGAAATCGCCGCCATCGAAATCAACTCCAGCATTGAAGACCTGCGCGGGCTATTTCGCACCAAGCGTTTGACTCGCTACCCGGTATACACCGGCCAGATGGATCACATCGAAGGCTTCATCAGCGTGCGTGACCTGATGGAACTGACTCCGGAAGAGCAGAAGCGCGCCACGCTTCGCAGCCTCGTGCGGCCTGTGCCCTTCGTCCCGGAAACCAAGCCCATTCACGACCTCTTGAAGGAACTACAACAGTCCACCACCCAGATGGCCATCGTGATCGATGAATACGGCAGCGTTTCCGGGCTGATTACGATCGAGGATCTGGTGGAGCAGATCGTGGGGGAAATCCGCGATGAAGTCGAGCCTCACGCTCGGGACATTATCAAAGAGTCCGCATCCACCTACATTCTCTCCGGGCACGCCGGGATGGCACAGGTCTCCCAAGCGGTGCACGTCCCGCTGGAAGGGGACGATTATTCGACCGTGGCGGGGCTGGTGATGAGTCAACTGGGGCACGTGCCCGCCGCCGGTGAAAAAGTGGAGAGCCACGGATTGACATTCGAAGTATTGGAGGCAAATCAGCGGACGGTTCTCAAGGTGCGGATGATGATGCCACCCACGCCGCCTTCCGCCCATGCAACTCATGCCTGAAACCACATCGTTCAAATCGGGATTTGTCGCTATTGTTGGGCGTCCCAATGCCGGCAAGAGCACGCTGGTCAACGCGCTGGTGGAGTCCAAGGTTTCGATTGTGACCCCCGTTCCCCAGACCACGCGCAATCGCATTCTGGGGATTTTGCACCGCCCTGACGCCCAGGTGATTTTCATGGACACCCCGGGTGTTCACCGGCCGCTCTCGCGTCTGAATGAACAGATGATGAACTTTGTGCGGCAGGCGCTGGCGGATCGCGACCTGGCCGTGCTGATTGTGGATGCGAGTGAGAAATACGGGAAGGGCGATGAGTTCGTCATCAACCTTTTGAACGAATACTCGCCGCGCGCGATCCTGGCGTTGAACAAAGTTGATCGGGTGCACAAGCCCGACCTGTTGCCGTTGATGGATCGCTACTCGAAGCTCTACGGATTCGAGGAGATTATCCCCATCTCCGCTCTACGTGGGGACGGGCTGGATGTATTGCTGAAGCAGATCGTCCAGAGATTGCCCGAAGGTCCGCAATACTTTCCCACCGATGAATACACCGATCAGCCGGAGCGGTTTCTGGCGGCCGAGATCATTCGCGAAAAGGTCATCCGCCACACCAAGCATGAAATGCCCTATGTGACGGCGGTGCTGATTGACGCGTTTGAAGAAGGGGCAACCATCACCCGGCTTCACGCCACGATCGTGGTGGAGAAGGACTCGCAGAAGCCCATCGTGATCGGGGCGGGTGCGGCGCGCCTGAAGGAAATCGGCACGGAGGCGCGGCTGGAGTTGGAAAAACTGTTTCCTCCCAAGGTCTACCTTGAACTCTTTGTGAAAGTCCAACCCCACTGGCGCGACAACAGCGCTGTCATCGCTGAATTGGACTATCGCGGCGAAGGCGGGTCGGAGGAGTAGCCGCTAACTAATTTGCCCGCGCTTTCCCCAGATCATATACGCGACGGATGCTGACCGGCCCTTTGAGCGAGGTATCCTCGAAGCGAGTTGTCACGTAGAGCTGTTTGCCGTCTTCACTGACGCGGTACGTTTCCGTGATCTTTTGCGAGCGGCTCAGCTTGGTTTCCGCGGTGAAGACATCACCTTCCCAATCGGCCTTGGTCGTGATCTTCCTTCCGCTCTCGTCTTTGTCATCATGCTTCTTGCCGTCAGGGTAAAAGGTCTGGGCCTGGTCGGAGTCGTTGGTGACCACGATCTGGTCAGAGTGCTGGTCGATGTGCAAGTACTTGGGATTTGCCGCGAGGCGGTCCCACTCTTCGCTGGTGACCTCGGGGCTACGCGTTCCCTGCCGCGTGCCGCGACCCATTCCGCCGCCACCGCCCATTCCGCCCATGCCCCCCATGCCGCCACGCCCTCCCATACCTCCGATGGGAGAGTACACGCCTCCGCCCCCACCCGGATACCCGGTTCCGGCAGTGGGATTGGCGCCGCCACCTTGGGCATCGTTCACACTATGTTCATTGTTGACCTGCGCTTCGTGAACCTTCTGGTCCGCATCATCGCTCTGGCTCTGGTTGTAATTCCAGTGGCCGGTCAGTTGTACTTTGTCACCGGCGCTGGCCACTCCCACAAGCGCTGCCGCCAGTAAAAACGCCGAAAGCGGAATTGTTGCCTTGGCCGCAAAGCTGGTAATTTTCGCCATTGTCTCTCACCTTCCTGATTGGATGCCTTTGTTGCTTGCTACTTCTTCGATTCCGCGCGGGCGCGGCTGGTTGTCTCGCTGGCGCCCGAGTTGGTGAAAAACGGGCTTAAGGCGAGACGCTCTTTACCCCAATGTTGGGAAATGCTCGCTAAGTCCCCACGGCAATTCCCAGGGAGCGCATTTTGCGGTACAGGTGGCTGCGTTCCAGCCCCAGGACTTCCGCCGTGCGGCTGACGTTGCCCTGATGTTCTTCCAGGGTGCGGAGAATGTAGTCGCGCTCGTAGGCGGTGCGCGCTTCTTGCAGGCTGGAGAATCCCCCCGTGGGGAATTTGGCGGCAGCGCCGGAGCGCGCCCCTTCCTGATGCAGGGCGGGGGGCAGATGGCGGCGCTCGATGCGCTCGCCGGGTACCATGATCACCAGGCGCTCGACGAGGTTCTTGAGCTCCCGCACGTTGCCCGGCCAACGGTGGTTCACCAGAGTTTCCATCGCGGTTTCCGCGAAATGCTTGGGGCGGCGCCCATAGGCGCGGGCGAATTCCGCCAGGAAAAAGTTGGCCAGGGTGGGAATGTCCTCCGCATGCTCGCGCAGCGGCGGGACGTAGAAGGGAATCACGTTCAGGCGGTAGAACAGGTCCTCGCGGAAATTTCCCTTTTGAATTTCGTCTCCTAGGTGTTTGTTGGTAGCGGCGATGACGCGCACATCCACGGTCAGGTTGTTGCCGGAACCGAGCGGGGTGAACCGCTGCTCCTCGATGACGCGCAGCACTTTGGATTGCGTGCGCAAGCTCATGTCGCCAACCTCATCGAGGAACAAGGAGCCGCCATGGGCCTGTTCGAACTTGCCCGTCTTGTCCTCCAGCGCACCGGTAAAAGACCCTTTGATGTGGCCGAAAAGCTCACTCTCGATGAGCTCCTCGGGAATGGCGGCGCAATTGACTTCCACGAAAGGCTGCTCGGTGCGCTGGCTGTGATTGTGCAGTGCGTGGGCCACCAGTTCCTTCCCCGTACCGCTTTCGCCGTAGATGAGCACGCGGCCATTGGTGGGGGCGGCGAGCTCCAACTGCTGGCGCAGAGCCTTCATGGGAATACTGTCGCCGATGATGCGGTCGCGCCCGCGCAGCTCCGCCCGCAACTCGCGGTTCTGCGCGGTCAGGTGCGACTGCTCCAGCGCGTGGCGCAGCGTCAGCAGGGTCTTGTCGATGGAGAGCGGCTTTTCGATGAAGTCAAACGCGCCCAGTTTGGTGGAGCGGACGGCCGTTTCAATGGTGCCGTGCCCCGAAATCATGATGACCCTGGGCGGCTCCTCCAGGGCTTGGATTTTTTCCAGCACTTGAATGCCGTCCAGGCCGGGCAGCCAGATGTCAAGCAGGACGACGTCAAACTTGCTGGTCCGCAAAGTTTCCAGGCAGGCTTCTCCGCTGCCCACGGAATCCACCCGATAGCCTTCATCTTCGAGGACATCGGTGAGGGATTCGCGGATGCCGGGTTCGTCGTCAACAATGAGGACCGATTGCTTCATGCGTTTGCGCGGGCGCCCTTTACGCCCTGTGATTTGACCCCAACAGCCCGCCGTTTTTCGGCAGATATCAGGGGCCCAATCGGCGGTAATGTGGTTTCCTAACCCTGGCTCTCAATCTCCCGCGCGCCAACCGTACAGTAGTGCAGCTTGGCCCACGGCCGATTGCTCAGAATGACGCGCCCCGCCACAAAGCGAGTCCCGTCATCATGCTGGAATCTTAGAATGCCGTGTAAAATTTGTAAATGGCATTTGGCGTCGACCGGTGGGGAAGGGAATCCGCGCCAGCGGAGGCGAAGAAATTGCGCTCATGGCCTGTCTTCATGGTTCCGGATTTCTGTTGTGCCGAAAGAACTCCATCAGATTCTTTCGGCAGGTGAGAGATCATGAGATGGGAGATTCTTTTGACGCACCATCGATGCCGAAACGCGGAACGAGGAGGAGGTATGAAAGTTGTATACTGTCTCGCGGTCACCATCCTGGTGACCATGACACTTAGCATGAACCCCAATCGTGAGAC
>PLWR01000547.1 GCA_003165615.1 Acidobacteriota bacterium
CGGCCAGGCCGGAGCGGCAGTCGAAAATGGGCGAAAAACGGGTGTCCCGCACGGCGAAATTGCGGAAGGTTTTTGGCCACCCCCCTCACCGGGCCCAAACACCTTTCCGGGCAGGCCTCTACGCCCGCGGTTCTACGCAGGATCAGCAGACCATCCCCATGCAGACCCGTGCCCTGCGGGAATACGCCACTCGCCGAGGTTGGACGATCGCCCTGCAGGTTAAAGAAATCGGCTCGGGCGCTTCTCNNGTGTTAGTCTGGCGGCTGGACCGTTGGGGCCGCTCGGTAACCGACCTGCTGGCGACCCTCCAGGAACTGGAGCATCTGGGCGTCGGCTTTGTGTCACTAACGGAAGCGCTGGACCTGACGACCCCGGCCGGTCGCGCCATGGCTGGCCTTTTAGCCGTGTTCGCGGAGTTCGAAAGGGAGATTCTGCGGGAACCAGTTCGGGCCGGCCTGGCCCACGCCCGCCAGAACGGCCAACGCCTGGGGCGACCCGCTACGGCAGGTCCCCATGCGGATAAGATCCGGAAGCTCTACCGCGCGGGCACGAGTAAATCCGAAATCGCCCGCCGGTTGCGGATCGGGCGTACCTCCGTGCGCCGCATTCTGAAAGAAAGGTGGGGATGATGACCTCGAGGAACCTTACCAGATCCTCGCCTGGTTCGTTTTGGTGACCGGCTGTAGAATTGGAGAGGCCTTGGGACTGAAGTGGGGAGCCATCAACTTCGACGACGAACTCGTATGGTTTCTCACGGCCAGCTACGCAGGGGAAGAGCACCTGACCAAAGGCCATCGCAGCAACAAACCTCTCTACCTCACCGAGGCGGAGACCTCCAGGCTCAAACAGCTCAAGTCGCTATCTCCCAACAGCACAGAAAACGACTTGGTGTTTGCGCATCCCGAACACCCAGACCGGCCGATGACCGAGCAGAACGCCCTTCGCTGCGGGTTAAAGAAAGCCGCGGAGAAGATTGGGATTCACCTCACATGGCATCAACTGCGGCACTGGTCGGGAACCATGCTCTATCGAGCCGGGGTGAAGATTGATGTCATCCAGGCAAGACTAGGCCACTCCCGCTGGCAAACCACCGCGGATTGGTACATTGAGAACCACGCGGAAGGGGAGCGGGAGGCTGCAAAAATAGCCTCTGGGCTCCTGGAGGCAGGGAAGTGAAGGCAAGGCGATTTATCCCAAATTGTTAGCGTAACTGTTAGCGGAAAGCTCGACAAGCGGGGTGAGTCGTGCTAAACTGATGAACCAAAATAACGGAGAGGTGGCCGAGTGGCTTAAGGCGGCGGTTTGCTAAACCGTTGTACGGTCAAAAGCTGTACCCAGGGTTCGACTCCCTGCCTCTCCGCCAGACTTTCGAGTCGTCACAAACCAAATCCCAACCAAATTCGAACGCCCCGATGCTTGGCTGGTACCGGTTCTCCACGGATGTCGGTGGTGGCCTAGGGGTGAGGCCAATCAGGCTCCCGCTAAAGTCTGTGTGCGGGGAGTGCGGCGACAGCTCTTCTCTTAGCGCTTGCGTGCGGTGACGATGAGGTCGTGTGATCCTTCTATTTCGAAGGGAGCGCGGGCGAAGTCGCCCCAGAAAGTGAAACCGCCCAGGGCGGCTTGCGTTGCAAGGTCAGTGAGGAGCTTTTGGAAAAGAGGAATCTGCCGGGATGTTCGGGCGTGGGCTTGCCATTTACCGGAGGGCTTTTCCCGCGCCAGAAACATGGCATGGAAGTTGATGTAGCCGGCATGATACTCCGCGACCTTCACCAGCAGCAGTTCCTCGCTGGGAGTCTCGCCGGTCAGGAGGGGGAATTGGCTGATCCGCTGTTGCCAGCGCCGATCGTAGTTCAGGTTTTGCGTCAGGAAAATTCCGCCCGGGCGCAGAGCGCTGGTTATTCCGCGCAAGGCAGCGAGCAACTGACCCTCCGCAGATAGACCGGGAAGGGGATTACCCAAACAGAATGCCGCGCCGTATTCTGCACCGAGAACGGTGCCGCCTTCCATGGTGAGTGATCGGACCTCAGCTTTGCCGTGCGCAGCAGCAATGGTGGATGCGGCGGCCTCAATTCTGCGGCGCGTGAACTCCACCATGTCGGGGTCGGCGTCAAAGCCCAACACATCGAAGCCCTGTTGCGCAAGCGCTACCACGTGCCCGCCCGTGCCGCATGCCGGAATTAAGACTCTACCACCCGCCTGGCCGGCCAGCTCTTCCAGCAGCGGCATTTCCCGCGCCAGGCGCTTTTTCCAGTTGATCACTGCGTCGTAGTAGGAAGCGAAGTTAGTGGGCATGGAAGACCGGAAATAGAGACTAAGGCAATACGATCATATGTTCCCCTACGCGAGGCCCCCAGTCAATCGCCATCTGTCTATGCCAATCTATACCTTCTGATTATCTCCCTTCTCCATGTTCCCAAACTTGCCAAATCTGTGTATAATTCCGGACATAGGGGGGTTCCCGGTTGGGGAATCCCCATAAGATAACAAGCAGCCCCTCGTGGTACTTGGGTACTATTGCGTAGGCAAGCCGGAAACCTCACAATGTGCAGCAGGAGTATGTGGGGCCATTACTTCGGTAGAGATGTCTGGTTCACGGCGATAGACGAACGCAGGGTCAGTCGCAGGCGAGCCGACGGTCCGAATGTTCGCAGGGAGGGCGCCCCATCGTGAAGCGACAATCAAATTCGGGTTTCACGCTCATCGAGGCCTTGATCGTCATTGCGATCTCAATCGTTCTGGCAGGACTTGCGATTCCGGTTTTTATCAACGCCATGAATCACTATCGGCTCACCGCTGCGGTCTCGGCGGCGACGGGGGCGATTGAATCGACTCGTTTCCAAGCCATTATGCGCGGTTATCCCTATCAAATTGTCTTTACCGCTTCCAGCAAGTCCTATCAGATCTTTAACGAAGTCCCGCCGGCGACGACCTTCTCCGCGGTGGGTGCGGCTATTCCCTTAGAGTCGGCCGGCCCTATTACCATGACCGGCACGAGCTTTACCTATACATTCTCTGCCAATGGAACCGTCACGAGTTTAGCCAATCCGGCGGGCACGGCTTTTCAACTGGAGAATTCGTTTCAGTCCAACACGATTACGGTATCAGGAGTGGGAAATGTGTCAACTTCCAGCCCATAGGCAAACGGTCGAGCCGGACGGGTTCACGCTGCTCGAGGTTTTGGTGTCCATTTCGATTCTCGCAGTCGGCCTGATGGGTTCGGCTCTTTTGATGACCAACACCTACAAGTTTTCGGTGCGCTCCCGCTATATGGCGGAGGCGGCCCAACTTGCCTCGGAAAAACTCGAAGACCTGAACCGCTTCCCCGTGAACGATCAACATGTCACGGTGATGAGCGGGGACAACCAATGTGGCATCACGGGCGTGAACTGCGAGGGTAGCCTGACTGCCGATGCTGCCGGGCAGTCAATCACCGTGGGTGGGAACACTTATACCGTGTACTACAACGATTCCGTCTTCATCTCCGCTACCAACACGAGTGGTGGGGTCTCCAACGGGTCGCTGCAGGAAACCTATCAGACCGGGCCATCTTCATTCACGACGTTGACATTCAGCCCGAACGGGCAGACTCCCACCATTACGTATCCGACAAGTGCTCCTACCTTGGGTGAGACATTTGATCGGCGCTGGGTGATTGAGCAGGATCAACCCGTAGTGGGGGCTCGGCGGGTTACAGTTCGCGTAATCGTAATGGATCAGACGGTCCAGCCTCCCGTATCCTTCCAGATGAGTATGGTGCGGCCATGAAAAGGAACTTTCAAAGACGGCATTTTCTGGGGCGAAGAGCCATCGCGGCGGGCTTTTCACTTGTCGAACTGCTTGTTGCCATGGCGGTTTTCCTGGTGGTGAGCGCCGCCTCCTTTAGCCTGTTCGCCCGTCATGAAACGCTGCTGAGCCAGGAGCAGGGAATTACGGGGCTGAACATCGGTCTGCGCAACGCCCTTTCAATGCTCCAGATCGACGTGGTTAACGCTGGAAGCGGGCAGATAATGGGACCCAACGTTCCCGCCTGGCCGGTGGGGGTTACCATCTATAACAGTAATCCCACTACTTCGCAGTGCAATCCGTCGGCAACCTATCCCGCCACCTATGCCGCCGCCTGCTTTGACCAGTTGAACGTGGTCATGGTGGATCCCAACACGCCTCCTGTCCACCCCCAGAACAGCGCGGGGGGGTGCATTGATACCAGTGCGGCAAGCGCTACGCTTTACGGTACGATCCCCGTCGTTATTAATCCTGCAACCGGCCTCCCCTGGACGGTGGCTCAGGTTGCTGCCAGGTTCCACAGTGGTGACCAGGTTCTTTTTGTGACCGCAACCGGGTCACCATACAAATACACCACCGCCTTGCTCAACGCCAATGGCTCGGTCTCGACCACCCCTGCCGGCTTTGCCCAGCTTTACTTTAACTCGACGTTGGCGGCAGGCGGCAATAGCCCCGGCACGCCTCCTGCTAATGATCCGATTTCCATGACCGTCAACGCTCCCCCCGCGGAACTAACCAATACGTTTTGCACTTCGGACTGGGTCCTGCGAGTGTTGCCGATCCAATACTCGGTTAATGTCACGAATCCCTCCGATCCTCAATTGGTGCGGACGCAGGGTGGGGTGCCAAACGTTGTCATGGATCAAGTGATCGGGTTTAAAGTAGGTGCGGCATGGTGGAATAGTGGTGTCAGTACCTTTGATTACTATTACCTCACCAGTGCTTACAACTCTGATTTTACCTACGTGCGGTCCGTGCGCCTCACCCTGATCGGGCGCACGGCGCCCAGCACGGATCCGACTTACACTTACCGGAATCCCTTTGACAGCGGCCCTTACCAGATTCGCGGCAGCTCCATCGTAGTGAACCCGCGAAACTTGACCATGAATAACGATTGAGGTGCACCATGAAAAGGCGACGGACCTTCACTGAATCCTTGCAACCTGGCATCGCATGCGCGCCTGCAAATCCCGGGGCGACGGGAGTGATTGACAGCCGGGGTGTCGCCTTGGTCGTGACCCTCTTGCTGTTGTTTCTCATGTCAGTTTTGGGGCTCGCGGCGGTGCTTTCGACCAGCTCGGACTTAATGATCAACGGCTATTACGCCAACTTTCGCGCATCTTTTTATGCTGCGGATTCCGGCTTGAACGTTGCCCGCCAGACCATGCTAACCAACTTGAACCCCGGCACAATGTCTTGGAGCCCCACTTGGACCTCCTGCGCGAGCGGCACCTCCCTCGGTCCTCTCACTTCGACTATGGGTACGACTGTGGCGAGCCAAGTTACACAGAACTACGGGGCCAGCAGTCCCTTAACAGGTTCCGGGGTGGCGACTCCCGGAGCCGCGGCGAACTCGTTGTCGGAAAGCTTCAAGATTACCAGCGCATCCATTACCCTGCCCTCCACCTCGCCCACGGTCACGTGTCCCAGTGGTTCCCCCACCGCCTTCCAGTACATTTACAACTACAGCATCACCTCGGTGGGCTCCGCAACGGGTCTGGAGCAATCCACGGTGACCGAGAACGGCAGTATCATGGTCCATGTTACGCTTACACCCGCCACTTGGAGCCCGAGCTTTGCCTATTTTGGTGCATTCATTAACAACTATGCTCCTTGTCTGGGAGCCCTGATTCCCGGCACCATGACCGGTCCGATGTTCACCAATGGGGCTTGGGGCTTTGAGACCGGAGGCAGCTATATCTTTACCGACCCTGTTGGACAAGTGCAGGCTGACGCCAGTTACTTTGTTGGCGGGACATGCTACCAAGCGGCGGCGAGTACTTACACTCACAACGGCCAGACCGTCGCACCTCAATTCCAGGACGGATTCAATCTGAGCCAAAACTCGATCCCCCAGCCGCCCAATGATTTCAGTCAAAAGTGGGCGGCTCTGGACGCGATGGGGTGCGGAGAGAACAACGGGAGTGTTTGCACCAATCCCGCTTCCCCCGCGCCGTTGGCGCCGACAGCCGCGCAAATGAACGCTGATTTGAAGACGGTCACGGGGACAGCGTATCCTACCGGCGGCGCCACAACAGGAGTTTATCTCAACTACCAGTCTGTTAGTGGCGTGCAGACCATAGCCGGCGGCGGACTTTATGTGGAAGGTAACGCGCAGGTTAGTCTTTCCACCAGTGGCTCGTCAGCTCAGGTTATCACGATCACGCAAGGGGGAACCACCACCACCATGACCGTCGACCCCGTTGCCAACACCACCGTGGTGCAATCAGGAAGTACCATCTTGTCTTTGGCTGGCGTGCCCAAGAACCTCGCCCTTACGCCTCCGCAAACCGGAACCATGGTTTACGTGGACGGTAACATCACCAGCATGAGTGGTCCGGGCCAGGGCGTGCCGGCCGTGCAAGATGGGGCAGCCCTCACCATTACAGCCCTGGGCAATGTCAACATCACCGGGGATATCATCTATAAGACCGAGCCCGTGACCACGACCCAGAACCAGATTCCGAACACTTCCGTCGACACGCTGATCCCTGGCAACGACAAGAACCAGGATTTAGGGATTTTCACGGCCAACGGAAACATCAACCTGAGCAGTCCCTACAGCAACCAAAACCTTGAGGTTGATGGCTCACTGGCAACTGTCGGACAGAATTGCCCTTCAAATAGTTGCGGGTTTACGGTCAGCGGCCACATTAATACCTTCAATAACGTAGGCGGGCAGATCCAAACCAACATCTTCGGCGCCGACATGAATACTGAGAACACCTACTATGATCGCCGCTACAACACGCGGGCGGGGTTTGCGCCGCCGTGGTTTCCCGGGACGACGATAACCAACACCTCTCCGCCCACCACGGGGCCACCACAAATGACTACTCAACGCACTCAATGGGTGGCGAGCCCTGGACAGTGAGTTGACCTTTGACTGAAGGTTGATCGGTGGGTGGTAGCTTAGGAATACAAGGCAGAAATTTTCGACACTTCTTCCCCGGCCCTTGGGATGCGATTCCGGTCTAGTGTGTAAGCTGCGGGGCCACCTACGCGTTCAGCAAACTCTCATGGCCATGGCTGATATCGTTGCCACTGCGGCTTCGATAACGATCAGCTCTCTGTTCGTTGGAGCGAGCCCCTCTCAACCCCCGTTTTGCGCCCTCCTCGTCCCCCCGTGGGGAGAGCGGCGCCCAAAAATGAAATCAGAAGCTGTAAACTCCGGCTGCACTTAAATACGGTCCCCGCGTTCCCGCTTTCGTTTTGATATACTGCCGGGGTGCATAGGTCCGCACGGGCGGACGCAGTTGGGTGGGGAGTGATGAATCGCAGACCGATCTTTGTGGTAACGGGGCTCCTGCTCGTGGCCTTTGGGCTGGGGGTAAGGATGGGGTCGCGATGGGGCCGGAGGTCGGTAATAAGTGAGCAATTTCCCGTGCCCTCGCAATCCGCCCCTACCCCTGTTGCGCCTGCTGGGAACAGGCCGCCTCCCTGTGTGGATATTCGCAATGCTGGGCCATTGGTGGGCAAAGGCGGCTGCGTTACGGGGCTTGTCCTGAGGGTCTACACCGCCCGCACCGGAAATACCTTCCTTGATTTCTGTCAGGACTATCGCGCCTGTCCGTTTACCAGCGTGGTCTTCGCGGCCGACAAGAACAAGTTTGGCGATTTGGGATTGATGCAGGGGAAGCGCGTGGAGATTCGCGGCGACGTGATAAATTATCAAGGCCGCGCGGAGATTATTATCCGTGATCCGCAGCAGGTTCGCAGTGCGCCCTAAATGAGAGCAGGCAGTAGGCAGAAGAATCGGGTGATTCGATGCCGGGGCCTTCGCCCGCCGAAGGGTTCAGCTTCCCACCGTACGGTGCGGCGTTTCGGCCCGCAGGCGGGTAATCGGGTGAACAGAAAAGCACTCTACGCAAAGAGGCAAAGTTGATGACGACGCCAAGAAAACCAAGGAGGTCTCCTTTGTGGGCCTTTGCGCCTTGGCGTCTCCGATTTCTAGAGTCTGATGGACTCCATCGGTGTCTACGAATCGGGCCTGTAATCGGACTTGGCGTGAGATGGTTTATGGCTGGGGCGCCAACGGCCTTCTGCCTTCTACTTGCTGCCTTTTGCCTTCTGCCTACTACTGCCTACTGCCAACGGCCTGCTGCCGTTCCCGCGCCCGTCGGGGAGGTCTCAAAACAAGCGGGGGACCTCATCCTGCAAGGGTTCGACCGGTTGGACCAGCATGACGCCGCGGGGGCGGAGAAGGCTTTCCGGCAGGCGATCGATGTGCAACCGGAAGTGGAGGCTGCCCACCGCGGGCTGGGTTTGGCGCTGCGCGAGGAAGGCCAACTGGCTGAAGCCTTCCGCGAATTGCAAACCGCCACGCAACTCAATCCCTCGGACTCCGACGCCCATTGCACTTTGGGCTCGGTGGCCTGGGCGTTGAGCATGCCGGCGAATGCCCCTCCGGGTCGAAAGGGAGGACTGAGTTCCGCGGATTATCAAAACCTGGCAGGGGCAGAGTTTTCGAGAGCGCTTGCCCTTAACCCCAAAGACCCCATGTTGCGAATGAACCTGGCGATCCTCTATCTGGACTCCAACCGGCCGAACGATGCGATCCATCAGGGCGAAGAAGCGGTGCGCATCGCGCCGGACAAGGCGGCTGCTCACGTCACCCTGGGACGCTGCTATTTCGCCAGCGGAGAAGAGGAGAAGGCAGCGTCGGAGTATGAGGCGGCAGCCAAGCTTGACCCGCAAGATGGCGAAGCTTATTTCGCCCTGGGCCAAATGCGCATGTTCCAGCGCCGCACGAAGCAGGCGGAAGAATCGTTGCGGCAGGCCATCCAGCTCTCGCCGCAATTAGGGCCCGCCTATGCCGAGCTGGCGCGGATTCTTATGTCGGAGGGAAAGAATTCGGAGGCCCGCGGGCTGCTGGAGAAAGCCGTAAGTCTGAACACCCAAGATTGGCAAAGCCAGTACGAGCTTGCGGTGCTGCTGAATCAAGCCGGAGAGACGGCGCGTGCCACCAAACTGCTCGATAAGGTATTGCAAGTTAATCCGGACTTCCCCGGGGCGCATGAGCAATTGGCGACCGGGCTCTTGCGCCGGGGGGACGTTCCAGGCGCCACCGCCATGGCGGGAAAGATGATTGCCGAGGATCCCCAGGGGCCGGAGGGTCATCGCATCATGGCTTTGGCGCTCTGGAAACAGCGCGATTACGATGGCTCGCTCGCCGAATGCGCCATGGCGCTCAATGCCGATCAGAATTCCAGTTCCATGCTGGCCCTTCAGTCCATCGCCCTCTGGCAGGCGGGACGCAAGAAAGATGCGCAGGCGTCCTATCGTGATGCGGCCAAGGTTGACCCCAAAGTGGGGACCGCAGATGTCTTCTGCCGCTTGCTGCTTTGCGACGCGCGTGATATTGCCATCGTCAGTGAATTCCTGCGCAAGAACCGCTGGGTGCTGGAGCCCAAACCGCAACCGTAAGCTGCTCACACGTGTTCCTCGCAAAATCCCCACACCCATGATAGGATGCGCACCTATACAGGTGGACTTGTGCTGCCTGCCGTGTTTGGGGCGGCGAATGGCAATGACTGCTGTCAGTTCGGAGGAATCCCCGTGGCTCTCTTTATCATAGAAAAAATTGTTGATAACGTCATGATCGTGGATTTGCGCGGGCGCATCACGCTGGGACCGGAAACGGAGGCCGTGCGTTCGAAATTAAAGGAGTTGCTCAACGCCGGCCACCATCGCATCATCCTTAACCTGGGAGAGGTTACCTATATCGATAGCGTGGGGTTAGGTACCCTTATTTCTGGTTATACTTCTGCGCGTAATGCCGGCGGAAATTTGAAGCTGCTGCACCTGCCCCGGGGCGTCCAGCAACTCTTACAGATTACTCGTCTCAGCACGGTTTTTGAAATCCACGAGGACTTGGCGACGGCGGTGAAATCGTTCCAAGAGTAAGACCCGTAAGCAGGGGCGCGTCGACATGACATATTGTCGGTGCCTGCATCCCATCACATTTCGGTAGTGACTCATTTTGAGGTG
>PLWR01000268.1 GCA_003165615.1 Acidobacteriota bacterium
TCGACCAGTTGAACCAGTAGTCCCAACCATAGCTGATTTCGCCGTCGTCGCCATAACCGCTACAGCAATTCACGCCATCCCACATGTATCCCCAGCGGCAGCAATATTGGTGAAGCTGCTTCTGCAGCAGGTCGAGGCCGAACTCCTTGTGTCCCTCGTAAATCGAAAGCGTGGCCAGCCAGAAGACCTGCTGATTGGTATAAACATATTTCCCCGCCATGTAGGGATTACTGGACCCTGTCCACGGCGTGCCATCGGGTTTTGAGTAATTGGGGGGAATCCCGAATTTGCTGATCTTGCAGGTCTTCTCGCGCAGCACCGTCAAGATCTTCTCCACATTGTCTTTGGGCAACACCCGCGGGGCGCCGCTGATGTGGGCAAAATATTGCCCATCAAGCTGGGGCGTGTAGAACGCGTCAAACGACTTGCCGGTCTTCGGATCGTAGTACACCAAATAGTGGTCGCCGCGCCACAGGTACTTTTCCAGGGCTTCCTTGCCCGCACGGATGGTGGCTTGCATCGTCTTCGCGTAATCCACATCGCCGATCTTCTCGGCCCACTGCTGCATCAATTCCGCGCCCATCAAGCGGTACGTGCCGGCCAGGATTTCGAATCCGTACATGGTGCGGTCTTCGAACCACTCCACACCTCCGCCCGGCGGCATGGCCATGACCTGCTCCAGGCCCATATCTTTGTACAAGTTAAATGAATACTCCATCAACCGCTTGGCCGAGGGGTAAAACTCCTTCATGAAATCATCGTCGCCGCTGGATTTCCACTGCCAGTCGAGTTGCCCCAGGTAATCGCCCGGGTTCATAACCTTCTGATACTCGTACCCCAGGGGGAAGGCCACGTCCATCCACAGACCCAGCACACACGGGATATTGCCTTCCGCGTTTTGTGCGGGNNAGTGCGGCGCGAAATGCCCGCAGTGTGGATAAAGCCAGATCCGGGAAGAACATCGAAAGGAAGGGACCGCCGACGGCCGCATTCTGAAACGTATTCATGTGCGCGCAGGAACGGGGCGCCTCCGCCAGCGCAAAGACTCCATCCTCCGGCTTGCACCAATCGCCGATGGGGTCCTTGGCCTGCGCCCATACACTGCATGGACCAAAATAGTAGAACGCGTTGATCAGTACATCCGCGAGAAAACCGGGGAGGGTCTTCTCATGGTAGATTTCCGACTGCCAGGCAATGATTCGCTTTAGCAAAGAGGCGTGATGTTGCACGAGATAACTTGCCACCTCTCCGGCATCCGCAAATCGGGAAGCGTACATGTGCGTGTAACGCTTTCCCGTGGTGCCAGGGCCGCCCTTGGGATCGACCTGGCCGTCATGGTAGTTGGCAAGATCCCTCGTGACGATGACTTTCCCACCCGTCCCGGGATTGCCGTTGCCCTCCCACTCCGGCGCATGCCAGGCCAGAACGATTCGCACCACTTTCTCGCTGTGAGGTTCGAGGCTGAATTCCACCGCCAAAGATGAGCCTCCATCATCTCCGGACTCTGGCGCGACGGGCGGTAGCGCGGTCACGATCTTTGTCCATTTGCTGCCATCAACTCCCATGGCGCCGCCCACGCGCACATTTGATTCATCCAGAACACCGAGCACATAGCCCATGCCCCAGCCCTTGTCTTCCACCCACGTGCCATTGAGACCTGCGGGAGCGTTGCGGCGTTCCGCGTGCGATGGGGGAAGAACAGGCGTGGTGGATAGATCGGTCCAACCCAGGATCTGGTTCCTGCTCCGATGATCGCCAAAGCCCGGAAAGCTGAACGCCAGGGTCCCCGCCTGCTTTTCCGAAGTGGAGTTAGCAAGGTGAACTTCAAAGATTGCGCCCGGCGTGTTGGAGGTCTTGGAGTCTCCCGGAATGAAGGGTGCCCAGGCCCGCACTCCCACTGAAACAGGAGCGGCGGTTTGGAATTGCGTGTCGGCGATGGGATAATGCCCCCAATAATCGACCCCGATGATCTCTTCCAACCCGGGGGTCTCAAAGAAAGTCATGGGAGGCCCCAAACTCGGCCGGCAATCTCCCGCGTAGTTTTTGGTTCGCCGGCTGGTGAGCACCCACACCTTGTCGCCGATGCCCAGTCCCAAGTACGGGGTGTTGAGGGGACCACCTTGCGGAGTGTAATGATTGAATATCGAAGAGTAACCGAAGGCGCCCGAAGCCTCGACGTAAAGCGCTCCGGTGTCGACGCCCCCCAAGGGCACTCCGGAGACAGGCCGCGGCCGGGAGTCAGCTCCAAACTGTGACCATGAGGCCATCAGTTGGCGATAAACAATCCCCGTCACCGGAGCGGGGTATCCCGCCGCCTGGAATTTATGCCACTCCGACTCCGGCAAGCCCGCCGGAAATAATTCGCCAAGCCCCTTCAACGCCTGAACCGTGGTACTGGGGCTGACGCTGGAACTTCCTGAGGAGGGAAAACCCTTCAGCTCCGGATAGGCGCTGCTGATGATCCCCGCCGCAGCCTGCAAGAAATTTCGACGTGAAAATGGCATCGTCATGCTTCTCTACCGTTTCTACCGGGGCCTCGGTCGCAACTTCCGGTGGCAACTGATTTTGACCAGGATTTCCAAATTCATTATTGGGGCGACGGGTAACATACACCCGGCTGCCTCGCCATGCAATCGTCCGTATCGCGCCATCTAAAATGTAACCATGGGTCCATCCAGTGGGGGGGCGAGCTTTCGGACTTTTTGACGGAAACACCCTATACAAGCTCTTGGTATTGTACAATGGGCATTAGGGTCTAACATTGGTTATTGGTGCTTTATCCACAATGCCCGCGACATTTAAGAAGAGAGGGACGCGAATTGTATGATTAAGACAGGTGCGCAAATTCTTTGGGAGTGTTTGGAGCGTGAAGGGGTGAAGCACGTTTTCGGCTACCCGGGCGGGGCGATTCTGCCCGCGTACGACGCGCTGAAACACAGCACCATTCATCATGTGTTGGTGCGGCATGAGCAGGGCGCCACACACATGGCCGATGGATACGCACGCGCCAGCGGAAAAGTCGGCGTGGCCGTTGCCACCTCCGGGCCGGGCGCCACCAATATGGTTACGGGAATTGCCACGGCCATGATGGACTCCTCTCCCATCGTTTGCATCACCGGCCAGGTGGGCAGCAAATTGATTGGCTCCGACGCCTTTCAGGAGACCGACATTACGGGCGTCACTTTGCCCATCACCAAGCACAATTATCTGGTAACGCACTCGAGCGAACTGGCCCGCACCATGCGCGAGGCATTCTACGTGGCCGCGTCCGGACGCCCCGGCCCCGTGCTGGTGGACTTCACCAAGGACGCGCAGCAGTCCACTTGTGAATTCGATTGGGAAGCCGCCAAGCCGCAATTGCCGGGCTATCGGCCTGATCTGTCGCCGACTTCCGCCGATTACGCCAAAGCCCTGAAGCTGATTCAGGAATCCAAACGGCCGGTGATCCTTGCCGGACATGGCATCATACTCTCCGGCGCCATGCAGGAAGTTCGCGAGTTGGCTGAGCGCACCGGCATACCAGTGACTCTCACGCTGCTGGGCCTGGGAGCTTTCCCCGCCTCCCACCCGCTGAATCTCGGCATGATGGGCATGCACGGAGAAGCCTGGGTGAACCACATGATCCAGGATGCCGATTTGCTGATCGCCCTCGGCATGCGCTTTGATGATCGCGTTACCGGCAACCTGAAGACCTACGCCCCCAAGGCCAAAAAGCTTCAGGTGGAAATCGATCCCACGGAAATCAATAAGAATGTCAAAGTGGATGTGGCGCTCATCGGCGACCTTCGCGAAGTTTTGCGCGAGATCATCCCGCGCCTCCCGCCGATCGATTGCAGTGAGTGGCGCAATTACATGGACGGGCTCAAGGGTGATTCCGCGGTGCGCGATATTCAGAACCTTCCCGACAGTGGTCACCTTTATGCCGCGCACGTCATCAACGATTTATGGCAGGAGACGCACGGCCCCGACACCGTGGTGGTGACCGACGTGGGCCAGCACCAGATGTGGGAAGCGCAATATTTCAAGCACGAATTCCCGCGCTCGCTCATCACATCCGGTGGACTGGGCACCATGGGATTCGCCCTGCCCGCCGCCATGGGCGCAAAAGTGGCGCGCCCCGAGGCGGAGGTTTGGGTGGTGGTGGGTGACGGCGGCTTCCAGATGAGCATGGCGGAAATGGCCACCATCGTCCAGGAAAACTTGAAAGTCAACATCGCTATCATCAATAATGGTTACCTGGGTATGGTGCGGCAGTGGCAGGAATTCTTTTACGACCGCAACTATGAGTCCACCCCATTGTTGAGCCCCAATTTTGGCAAGCTGGCCGACGCTTATGGAATCCGCAACATCACGGTGACCAAACGCTCTGAGGTGGTTCCGGCAGTGCAAGCAGCGCGCCAACACGCGGGGGCAGTGCTCATCGATTTCCAGGTTGAGCAGGAGGATTCGGTCTATCCCATGGTTGCTGCGGGAGCGGCGCTGCACGAGATGATTCGGCGTCCCAACCCTCTGGTGGAAACCGCGGAAGACGAATCGCATTTGTGATTTTGGATTTTAGATTTTGGATTTTGGATTGCGCACCGTAACTCCGCTTGTCGGACTATCGTTGTTGCCCTTGAAATCCTGAACACGAATCCAAAATCCAAAATCCAAAATTACAGGACCCTATGCTGAATACATTTGTTGTACACGTGGAGAATAAACCCGGCGTGCTGACGCGGGTCTCCTCGCTCTTCCGGCGGCGTGCTTTCAATATCGACTCCTTGACGGTGGGACGCACGGAGAAGGCGGAAGTCTCCCGCATGACGATTACCGTGGACGCCGACGTGGACCAGGCCAAACGCATCGAAGCCAGCCTTTACAAGCTGGTTAATGTCCTGCTGGTGGAGAACATCACCAATGAACCCATCATTACGCGCGACCTGGCCATGATCAAGGTGGCGGCGCTACACCACGATCGCACCCACGTGCTGCAATTGGCGAGCGTCTTCCGGGCACGGGTGGTGGATGTGGCGGCGGATTCGGTGACCATTGAAATCACCGGGGGTGAAGACAAGATCAATGGACTTCTGGAAGTGTTAACCCCCTTTGGAATTCTGGAAATGGTGCGCACCGGCATCGTGGCCATGCGCCGGGGGAAGAAATCCTCAGCGCCTGTCGCGCCTCTGGAAGTGATGAACGAACTCTCCGCCGATGCGGATGATGACGCGGGGATGTCGGTTTAGCGTCGCGTGTTGCAAGAGCGGGGCTTCGCAGGTTGCGGAAACACCTTACAATACTGTCATCCCGAGCCTTGACAGCCTTGCGGCTGCCCATGATGGGCAGAAACTCGAAGAACACCCAAGCCCATCAATGTCATCCTGAGCCCGTTTTTTGGGCGAAGGACCTCGGCAGTTCGCGGAGGGCGATGAAAAGAGCCAACTGCGGGGGTTCTTCGCCCAAAATGCGGGCTCAGAATGACAGCGCCTACCGGTTTTTCCACACCCTTTTGTGTCTCGCCCTTTGCCGATCTACGCGGATTGCAGGGTTCGTTGCTGCACGGATTCGTAACAGGGCACTCCCGTTGATCCCCCCACCGCCTCAATACCGAATGCCGCGCATGCACAGCCAATCTGCGTGGCGGCGACGGGGTCTTTACCGCAGGAGAGCGCGGCAATAAAACCCGCGTCCCAACAATCGCCGGCTCCGGTGGTGTCCACGACATTGGCAGGGTAAGCAGGAACTTGCGTCCGTACCTCCCCGTGCGCAACGAAACAACCCTTCGGACCCGTTTTGATTACCACGGCCCCGGCACCAAGCCCGATGAGCCGATCAACAAGATCCGAAGGGCTGGAGTTGGGGTAAATAACCTGAAGGTCGTCAAAGCTGGGCACCACGTAATCGCAGTGCGGCAGCATGGCCTCCAGGGACTCGCGCTTGGGTCCATAGCCGAAGGCTTCATCCAGAAAGGTCACCACGCCGCGCCGCCGCGCCGCCTCCAGAAGGCTCGCCGCCGGCATTCCATCGAGTCCCGGCAATACCCACACATCTTGATAAAGAAGAAACTTACAATCCAGGGCGCGGCCGATATCGATATCCGCGAGATTGAACGTCACATTGGCGCCGGGGGTGTGAATAAAGGTTCGGTCGCCGTCAGCGTGAATTCCTACAAACGTGAACGGGGTTGAATCCTTCGCGGAAACACAGATCCCGGAAGTGTCCACCCCCACTCGCTCCAGTTCGTTACGGATAAACGCGCCATTGGGGTCATCCCCTACCTTCGAGAAGGCGGTTACCGCCACCCCCATGCGAGCCAGGGCCGATGGGGTGTTGGCGGCTCCGCCTCCGGGCGCCATCCGAATCCATTCCGTGGTGATCTGCGATTGTACTTTGGGAACGGGGTATTGCTTGATGGGACCACTCAACAGGTCAACCACCAAGGCTCCAACACAATGAATTTTAGGCATGGTTTTTTCGGTCTTTCGCTGATCTTGTAGCGCTGACCTTGAGGTCAGCACCGATCGGGCACAGCAAAGCTGGGGCGAGTCGAACGGTGTTCGGCCCTACATCTTGTGCCGACCTCAAGGTCGGCGCTACGTTCCCGCAGCGCTTCCAACCGCCGCTGGCCGCATTCCCAGCAGTTCCTGGGGCGTTTCGTAGAGAATCGCATGCGCCACGCGCAGAGCTTCGTTCCGCGAATATTGACCCATCGCAACCTTATCGGCAAGAACTGCGGCCAATTGATTCAACACGATCTTCGACTTGCCGTACGTCCAATCCAGGCAATAGGCATCAGAAAAAAAGCCCACCTGCTTGTTCAACGGAACCATGTCGAGCCTTTCTTCCATAATCTGGCGCATGGCCGAAGGAAAGAAATTCAGCCACCAATAGCCGCTTAGCGAGAAGTTGGGCAATTCGCGGCACATCGTACACAGTGCCTGGTTGCAGTGGCGGCTGGCCAGGAAGCTCTGGAACTTGATCTTCGGGTGCCGGCTGATCATCTCGCCCAGTTGTTTGATGGTGCGCTGCGAGAGGCGGCTGGCGGTTTCAAACGGCAGCGGCTCAGCGCCCAGGCTGAATTGAAAAACTATCTTGGCGTTGCGAGCTTCCAACGCATTCAGATAGGCTTCATTAATGTACGAGGCGTAGATATCGCGCTCTATCGGACCGGCATTCGCTCGCCGAAGCAGTGCCGCGGCCATGCCGTCCTTGCTCACAACTTCCAAGTCGATATCGGTGGAAATGTGTGTAGCGGTGGACAGAATCTGGTCGTGGGGGATGTTCGCAACATAGTGGTTCACGGCAGCGTGAACGTCATCCAAGGTCCGGATGGTGCGCTCAGTGGAAGGACGCTTCCCTGCCCCGATGGGGCTGGGACTCTCCGGTGTCTTGCCCCAACAGCGTTCCAGCTCATACAGCGCCGTGTCAAACTCACCCCATTGGCATCGGGTGAAGAACGCCCACTCCAACGCATATTGAAGGATATCTTTGTCCTGACCACTTTCGCGGCGCGCGTGCTCCGTACAATAGCGTTTTATGTTGGCACGATTCATGATCTCGCGTTGCCACGCACGATCATCGGCACGCTCTCGAATGAGGTCGTCCAGCCGTTGCCAATTATCTGCCGTCAACGGCTCTTTCCACCCGTACAAATCCTCGAGGATCAGGCGGATTCCCCAGGAGATGCTGGTGTTGTGTATGTATTTCAGGTAAGGCAGGGCTTCCTTGATGCGCTGATGAGCCTCCGCCACGGTGGGCCAGCCGGGATACTCCGTGAGGCGCGCGCCGGATGGACATCCCGCGCCATAAAGATCGCTCACCGCCATGTGGTAGAGCAGTATGTCATGCAAGCCTCGCGCTCCCAGCTTGCCATCTACGAGGTGAGTGTGGGCGTCAAGCAGCGGAATCGCGCGCAATCCTTCGCTGATTTCGTGAAACAAATTTTCATTGGTCATCAAAAAATCTCCGGCCTTGGATTTACTCGCATGCGGAAAAATTTGTCAAGGAGAAGATGGACCTGTTGCGATAATGGCACCACCGATTGCGCTCAATACAACGGATTCATGCACTCACTATCCGAGCGCTGACGGCGAACTTTCTAATGGGCCGAAGTTTGCCGGGGGAGCACCCATTGATATTCAGGAGGGAAACTGACATCAGGCTCGTTGAGGATCCAATCGTCCGAACCATCGGCAAGGCGCCTGACGCGAAGTTGTCTTGAGTCGAAGCCCATCCAATTTCCACCTTTGCCACTGCTACACATGTATGCCACCAGCGCGCCGTCAGGAGACCACCATGGACCCCCGCTATGGCCTTTCTTCCGGAAGATGAGCCGCTGGTCGGCGCCGGACGGGCGGACGGCGTAATATGCGGCATCGTGGTAATACGCGATCCAGTCGCCGTCCGGCGACCACGCGGGGTCCTCTCCCTTCGCCAATTCCCTCCACTTTCTTTCCCCCAAGTCGTAGATCCGAATGCTTTCCCCGACGCCATAAACAATTTGGTGATCGTCAGGTGACCAACATTGCGAAGTCATGGAACCGCCGGTGTCAAACTGCCGGGTGGCACTTGAATCCAACCGCAAGATCAAGAGCGCCCCATTGGGTTGCTCTGGAACGGCCGCGTTTAGAGCCAGGGTGAATTTATCGTTCGACCAGCAAATGGAGCTTGGAGACGCAATATTTGCATACTCTTGCATTTTACTCCCATCTGAACGCGCCACGCCCAAAGTCCAACGTGGTGGCCGGTAAAACGAAATCTCAAATGCGATGGATTTACCGTCTCGCGAAATTGCGCCCTGCAAAGGCCGACCGTCACTGCTGACCTTGACCTCTTTTAGCTCAGGCGACCGATCGCTGAAGCTGACGCTATTGATCTTTCTCTCAAATGTTGCCAGCGTAAGCCCCACCTCCCGCTGCTCGCGCTCAATCTGCTGCCGGACGCCTTCCCCCGCATTTAGAATTGCGGCCAGAGCCATCAAAAGCAGCACCGGCAGGGTCCTGCGAATCATTGAACATCTCCTAACCTCGCCGAATTCCCCCCTCACCCCCGCCCCTCGCGAGGGGAGAGTGAGATTGAGTTTACGCCCTCGCCCCTTTGGGGGAGAGGGTGGACCGCAGCCCGCGTTTTCATGAGCGGGTGCGGGACGGGTGAGGGGGTCTAAATCGAACGCGATTGCCGAATCAATCAACTTCGGGCAACGCTCCGGCGAGTTGCAAAAGCCGCGGACGCACAATTCCGATTGCTATTCATGCGCGAATCATGTCGAGGGGCGAAATCGCGTAAAATTCTGAGCCACTTCAATTTCACGAGGGATGCCCCCCTCACCCGTCCCGCCCCGGCTGATGACGGCGCCGGTTGCCGGCCACCCTCTCCCCCAGAGGGGCGAGGGCTGGATTTCACGAACACGCACGACAATTTCTGTAGCCTCTATCGGAGCTGCCCCTCGTTGCGGGCGTCAACGTCCGGCCCGCGCTGCGGAGCGCACGTAGCGCCGGCCTTTTGATCGGCATGCCCGTAGAGACGGCTTTACGCCGCCACCGGCCCAATCAGATCAGCCGGGGTGATGGCGGGATGAACCCGCCGCTACCTCCGCATGCCGGGCTCAAGCCCGGCTCTACATCAGGGCTCATCGTGATCGAGTGTACCGGGAATTGTGACGCACTACACTAGCACCTTCCCTTTGACACCTGGCACCTCCTTTTCATTTCTTCAAAACTCCATCTGACGAAAAATCTGTCGCGCTTCCGTAGGGCGTCCGCAGCGCGAGTTTTCCATCCACAAAAACCTCGTAATCCCACGGGCCTAGCACAACATCATAGGAATGGCCGCGGAAGTGGTAGCCCGTCATCCGAGCCTGGCCCAGCTCCTGGTGGTAGGAGGGGGAGACGGAAAGCGTCCCATCAAGGTGCGGGCGCAGGCCGAAGACGCCGAAAACAACGGCGCCCACGCCACTCCCCGCCGCAATTTCCAGTGGCATCTCCGCCTCGGGGGCGCGGAAATTATCGCCAAACACTTCCTGGGTGATGGTGGGGAAGTGTTCTGTCCATTTGGCGCAGCGAGCCAGGATGTTCCAGGCGAGTTCTGAATATCCCAACTTGTACAAACTTTCCACCAGCCGCAGCGGTTCGCCGGTGTATTGCCCGCCGCCACCCCAATCGGCATCCTCGAGATCCCAATGGTCACGATCGGCTTTGGAAATGGAATACACTCCAAGGGGCGCGAGGAATTCACCCTCTTTCAGATGGCCGATCATGGCCCGCTGCTGCTTTTCCGACAGGATCCCGGCGTCAAGCATATCGAACTGGTGATAGCTCATCACCAGTTGCTGACTGCCATCAGGATAAAGATTGGCAAACCACCCGGCGTTGTCGTCCCATAGTTTCTGGGTCAACCTTTCCTGCAGCTTGTTCGCCCAGGCATCAAACTGCGCTGCATCGGGATCATTGTGCTTGCGGCACCACTCGGCCACCTGGCGGAAATAGGCAATGGCCATACCGTTGCTCGCCGCCACCACGTGATCATACCCGTCAGTGCGAATCTCCAGCATGCGCTGGGAGCCCGCGCCAAAATCCAACAGCCCATCGGGGCGGCCGAACTGTTTTACCAGTTCGTGCCCCATGCGCTTCATCCATTCGAAAACCGTCGCTCCAGCTTCCGACTGATTGAGGAATGAGGTGTCCCCCGTCTGGTTCAGGTAATCCTGAAGAATGCGCATTTCAGAGAAGGGATTCTGCACATACCAGTATTGCAGCTTGGTGCCGGGAAAGAAATTGCTGGCCTTGCCATTCCACGGAACCCAACTGTTCGTCAGTATACCGGCGCGCACATAGGTCAGGAATGCTTCGCGCAGGCCCGCGGGGTCAAGCACGCTCAGCATTTCCGAGGCATAGGAAGTGTCCCAGGGAATGGTAAAAGTCCATGTGCCCACAGCGTAAAAGGGCCTCGCCGTGAAGTTCTCTCTTTCCCATCGCGACTCCAAAACGCTCAAAATGGAGCGGCGATAAAGATCATCGAAGGCAGGGTCGGAGGTACTGACCTGGGGCAGGGTTTCACCCGCCCACTGCAGACGGGTGCGCACCGCCTGGTCAGCCTTGGCCATGCGCTCAGCCAAGTCGGGAGCCAGCAGATTGGGAGCGGGCGCCGAAGCAGGTTGAAGAATAATGCCAAAGTGCGCCTTCGCACTCGAATGGGCGGGGATTTCCCATCGCCATCCGTCTCTTTGCTGCCCGGGAAGGTCACTCACCACGGTGATTCTGATCTGGTCGCTCTCGACCGTAAACGCGTCAGGATGGGTGACGGGCCCCGCGGGAGGATTCTTCTGATTGGGATTTGTAAGGGTCAGATCGGGAACCCGCTGGTCAGGGGCGGTAACAAATTCGAGACTGTCCGCACCCCGGTTCTGAATTTCCACTTCCAGGTAAACCTCGTCCTTCTCCGCGGAAACGTTGGTTTTTGTCGAAATGCCAAAGGTGACCCAGCGGTCTCCAAAAAGCTTGTGAAATGTACCGGTGCGAAAGTAGGCGCCGGGCTCCCAGTAAGCCTGCTGCAGCAGCACCGCATACGGAAGTCCGGGAATGAAATTCATTCCCAGGGGATGCGGGTTCTTCCAGTTCTGAAGCTTGGCGTCGTAATATTCCTGCACCAGATCCTGAATCAAAACGTTGGACTTGGTTTCGCGGAACTGCAGATAAAACCGATAATCAAGAAGGTCGATGGGAGGATATTTCAGCGCCTGCAAGCCGGTCAAAGACTTGTCACGGATGCACACGCCGCCTCGCCCGTTAAAGAGTCGAATGAGACGGTCGGCCAAAGCGATCTGGGAGCGCGGCATGCCCAGCATCTCGGGCGTCAACGGCGATGAGATGGCAACGGGCAGCGGCTGCCCATTGTTGCCAGCCAGGGGAATCTGGGCGAGGGCGGATGAACTGACGCTGAATAGGATGGCGATGATTGCGGTCTTCAGGAGGGCATCGCTGGTTGATTCTGGTTTCATTTAACGAATTCCTTTCGGGTTATGCCTGGGTTGTAGCGCGTCTAGAACGGCATCGGCGTTGTCAAGCACA
>PLWR01000084.1 GCA_003165615.1 Acidobacteriota bacterium
GTGATGTTAGGTCGCCCCGTTGGGGTCAGGACGGGCTTTCCCTATGTTGCCGAACCCACGGCCGATTCCCAAGGCGAATTGGCCGTGGCGACCTCCGGGTCACACAACCTCAGACGCCCTTGAGCCCCAACGGGGCGATCTATCACAGCCCAGGCCAGCGGCCTGGGTTCAACGGCCCCGGGCATTTCAACCCCAAGCCCTGAAGGGNNCCCCTTGGGGCTCAGGACGGGCTTTCGCTATGTGGACGAACCCACCGTCAATTCCCAAGGCGAATTGGCCGTGGCGACCTCCGGGTCACACAACCTCAGGCGCCGTCCGAACGGGTGAAGGCAATCACGAGATGTAGGGGTGGGGCTCCCGACTTCGTCGGGACAGGTTGCCCTACCCGGCGTTCCGCATGGTCAATGCGGAACCAGGGGGGGGCAAGCTGTCCCCCTACGTGGAAAGGCCTTACGGACATCGGGGTCCGGGAGAACGAGATTTGTGCCTTCGAGGTAGCGCAGCGCGGCGGGGCCGCAACCAAAGATGTAGGGGCCAGCGGCGCTGGCCCGGGCCGAACGCCATTCGGCCCAACAAGGTGCGCGGAAATTCTTGCTAAAAAAACAAGAATCTACGGTATTGCAAGAGCAGAGGTACGCGCCTTTTTCATGCCCGAAGAGTTCCGATTCCATCAAGGTGTCCGGCAGCGCCATCCGCGGGCTTTGGCGCGAGGTTCCGGGCCACGATTTCCGCGACATCCAGGATCTCGACGTCGTCGCACTTGAGGGCGTTGGCGGCGTCGCGCAGCATGATGGGGCAAAACGGGCACGCCACCGCCACCGTGGTGGCCTGGGTTTGCATCAGTTCAGTGAAGCGCCGCTGATTGACGCGCTCCTTACCCTGCTCGCGAGTGTCATCGGCCACAAAAAGCTGCGCCCCGCCCGCTCCGCAGCATTGCGTGTTCTGGCCATGATGCGTGGCTTCGGTTATCACAATCCCCGCGGCCTGCAGGATCTCCCGCGGCGCCTTGGTAATCCCGCGTCCCCGCGCCAGATAGCAGGGGTCATGGTAGGCGGCCTTCACACTCGCGGATTTCATCGAAAGCTTGGGCAAAATCTTTTCAATGAATTCCGTGTGGTGCTTGACCTCGATTCCAAGCTGCGCGTAGGAATCGATTTGGCGGTAATCCTTATCCAGCATCGTGGTGCAATGGGGGCAGCAGGTGACGATCTTTTTGACGCGCGCGGATTCGAAGGACTCCACCAGCTTTCCGGAAAGCTCCATGAAAAGGTATTCGTTCCCGGCCCGCCGCGCCGGCTCGCCGCAACAGGTTTCACGCGCCAGCACTCCCCAGAAAACGCCTGCGGCATCCAGAATCTGCCGCATGGCCTGAGCGACGGCCTGCCCATGCGGATCGAAACTCAATCCGCAACCCAGCCAGAAGAGCCATTCCTGCGTGCCGTCGAAAATCGGAAACTGCTTCGACTCGATCAGTTTTTGCCGCGTGTCGTGGGCGATGCCCCAGGGATTGTGGGGAGCGCGCTCCATGGTGGTAAAGAGTTGGCTGACCCGGTCGTTGGAAATGCGTCCCTCACTGGCGAGCCCGCGCCGGAGGTCGAGGATTTTCCTGCCCACATGCTCGACGCCCACCGGACACACATACTCGCAGGCGCCACAGGAATAGCACTGGAACAGGTCTTCCTCAGTCACGAAGGCGTTGCCCTGCTTCTTTTCCTCCACCGTTCCGGCCACCACATCGCCGCCCGACAGCAGGCCTTGGCGCAGGTCCAGGATGATTTCTTTGGGGCTCAGCGTTCCACCCGAGAGGTTGGCGGGGCAAGCGTCCGTGCAACGGCCGCACTCAACGCAGGCATCAACATCCAGAACATCCTTGCGCCCGAGGTCCTTAAAGCGAATCATCCCCAGGTCGTCACCCTCTTCCTGAAGCGCGCGCATGGAGCTAGTGGTTTCCGGGCGAAAGAAAATCGTGACCGGGGCAAGCACCAGGTGCAGGTGCTTGGAGATGGGAATGACCACCAGCAACGCAAAGAACGCCAGGGTGTGGAGCCACCAGTTCACTTTCCAGGCAGCGCCGCCAACAGGTAAGAGCTGCCAGCCCAGAAGGTAGGTGACCATGAGCGCTGAAATCAAAAAGGCGACGGCGGCGGAGGTGGGCGAGAGCTTCCCCAGGGCCTTGGGCCTTAAGACAAATCGCCGGAACGACAGGCCAATTATTCCCACCAGGACCGCAACGGCCCATACGGCGACAAACGCGCCGTACCAGGTCCGCTCTCCGGTGGCCTTATCAAGTCCGCGCAATCCCAGCAGCATATGGTTGGCGCTGACCCATGCGAAGGCGAAGAATCCCCACAAGACGAAGGCGTGGAGAAGGCCGACCACAGGCCGGTCGCGCACCACGCGATATTGCAGAACGACCTCGACAAAAACCCGCCAGAGGCGTTTCGGAATATGGTCGTGAGGAAGATCACCGTGCTTCGGAAATACTGAAAAAAGGCGGCGGTTGACGGTCCGGAAAAAGAGCCCAACACTTCCCAGGGCGATTACAATAAAAACCGCTTGCGCCAAGCCGCCCAGGAAGAAGGCGGCACACGCCGCAAGCGCGATGAATGCAATGATCCGGGAATTATGATTGATTGATTTCAGGTCCATTAATTACCTCATGAGGTTTGGAAGGGCGGAGCTGAAGAGGTTGCGGAATAACGCTCCAATGCCGTCATCCTGAGCGGAGCGAAGGACCCCTGTATTTGAATTTTCAAGCAAATACAGAGGTCCTTCCTTCGCGATGCTCAGGACCGGCTTCGCCTCCTCAGGATGACAGTGTGAGGTTTTTTTCCGCAGCCTGTGAAGCCCTGTCCTTCCGGTATGATTTAAACTCCCTCAAGAAAATTGTAAGGATTCGGGCCACCCTTGGCCGGCCGGCTCTGCGGACGCCGATATTGGGTTGGGGCAAGGGGGTAACTTGAGATCTGCGCCCGGCGCATCAGGGCGTGAGGCTGGCAATGTCCTGCTTGACGGCCTGCGTCACCGTGGTGTTGGAGGCGAACTCCTTCTCCACCCGCTCATAGATCTGGCGCGCCTGAGCCGGCTGCGACTCACGATAAGCGTCCGCCATAGCCAGCAGCGCGCTCGCCTTGGGCACGGTGATCGTGGGATGATCGGCCAACTCCTGATAAAGCTTGGCCGCCTGCGGCGTCTTACCGGAATTCACCAACTCACCCGCCAGGGCGAATTTCGCCATGGCGGCGACTTCCGCGTCGTGGTCCTGGCTGGCTTCCGTCAATGTCAGAATCGCCCCCGCGTGGTCACCCAGGAGCGCCTGGCATACACCCGCCTGGTAGCGTGCAATCGCCACCGCTTTCGGATGCGGGAGCATCTTGTACCTATCTAAAATGGCATCGAATTGCTGAAGAGCTTTGTTGTATTTCTCCTGCGCTGTGGCGTAGGTGGCCCCGCCAGGTCCGGCTTGGCCGGGCGTCGGCGGCCCCACGGAGGCGCGGAACGTCGCGAGCGCTTCGCCCAAATCGGCGTTGGCGGCGGCTTCCTGGCGGTCGGTGTAGTATTTCAGGCCGCTGGCCAGCCCCAATACAACCACCACGATGATCGCTATATTCAGGATTTCCTTGTAGTGCTGCTTAAAGTATTCTTCGAATTGTACGAGCGTGTCCTTAAATTCGTCATGTTTCAATTGATGGCGGTGCTGACGGTCCACAGGCTGGCTCCTTCCGAAACGCTGATCCCTGTCATCTTAGCAACCCGGCCGAAGGTCGTCAATTGCTGCATGAGATTCCGCCCAGGGTATTCCCCCGCTGGGCAAGTTCCTCCAAGAAGGTTAGCTGGCGCACGTCGACGGCCATGTTTAAAATCGCCCAGAGGTCAGGCCGTCCATTATTCGTCGGTTCGAAGTGTAAGACTTCTCAGGAGTATTGGGTGTCAGCTTGATCCGGCTGGAAAGCACTGGTGGGTATGCGAGGTGAAAGAGCCCAAAAATAAAATGAGGGGGAAGTGTTCTCCCCCCTCCAAGCGTCGGGTCTTGGGTCTAAACTCCGGACCGTCGCTGGCTACCCTCTAGGTTTGTCCGACCACGGCCCGCTCGCCTATAGAGCAAGCTGGGGTCCAATTAAATTCCGATTTAATTTATCCCGGAACTAACGCTAACTCCTTAAGATTAAGCAGTTACAGGTCGTTAGCTTCCGCCGAGGAAATTTGGCAAACGCCAAGATGCTATCGATTTCTATATTTGAAATCCCAAATACAGAATTTTACATAACGCGCTGGCCCAATATTGACCATAAAGTCTGCTATCCACAAACTATACATGTTGACGAATGTGTCCGCTGGCATGCTATCCTGATATCTTAAAAGCCCCCTCCGGTTCTGGGGTAAGATTTCGCGTCGGGCCCCCGGGACCTTCAGTGCGGGTTCACCGTTGCGCAAGGGAGTTTCCGTGCCGATCCGGCCGGGAACGCCCCGGAGATTGCAGTCGTAATTCCCGTGCCCAGATATGATTGATATTCATTCCCATCCTTTACCTGGCGTTGACGATGGCGCAAGGACTTTTGAGGTGGCTGTCGAGATGTGTCGCATCTCGGCGCAGGATGGCGTGACCCATCTGGTGGCGACGCCCCACAGTAATTACACCTACACATTCGACCCTGACCTTAACCGGCAATTGCTTGCCGAGCTCCAGGAAAAAATTGGCGATAAACCCAAGCTCCTGCTGGGGTGTGATTTTCATCTTTCCTACGACAACATCCAAGTCTGCGCGCAGAATTCCAGAGATTTCACCATCAATCAAACCTCTTACCTGCTGGTGGAACTTCCCGACCAGTTCATTCCTGACCACGTCAGCCGGGTGTATTACGAAATCCAGGTCGCCGGGCTTAAACCGATCATTACCCACCCGGAGCGGAACGCCCTGCTTCAACGCAAACCGGAGTTGCTTACCGACTGGGTTTCGAGCGGATGCCTGGTGCAAGTCACGGCCCAATCCTACACGGGCGGGTTTGGCGCAAGAACGCGCAAGTTTTCTGAGAAGCTGCTCGACAGTGGATTGGTCCACTTCTTTGCCAGTGATGCCCACGATGTAAAGAGGCGGCCGCCAATTCTCTCCCGCTGCTACGAAAAGGTGGCAAAAGAGAAAGGCAAAGAAGTCGCCGACCTGTTATTGCAAAAGAACCCGGAAGCGGTCATCAAAGGGCTCCCCTTGCCGCCCCAGCCGGATTGGACCGACAGTGACGGCGTGGGGAAGAAGCGAAGCTGGTTCTCCTTCCTATTGGGCCGGTGAGGAGGCGGCCACACGGCCAGACCCTTATTTCATCTCCACATCGTAGGTCCTCCCGGAAAATTCCAAACGCACACGCCTTTCGGCGGGGATCGTCTCCACCAAGCGGAACGGCTCATCCAAACCGCTGGTAATCAGCACTCCGCCCAGCCAGGGGAGCTCAACTCCGGTCCAGTCGAGCGCAAGGGCCACCATGGGAAACTTCACTCCGTATTCCGGGGAGAACCACCCGGGAAATTGTGGGTGATCCCCGCGGGAGACGGAGGCCAGCGGTTGCGCGCTGGCAACGGAAATCACCGCAAATACAGAGATTCTTCGTCGGTCGCCGCGGCGACCTCCTCAGAATGACAGTACCAATGAGTTTTTCCGCAGCCTGTTTAGTCCGCCGCCAGGTCATTGGGTCGCCACAAAATTGCTTCTAACTCGGCTTTTCAAGATTAAGCCAGTGCCGAGGGGGTTGCGCCCATTTGGTCAAGAACGCATCGATTTTCCCGGCATTGTATTTCTTCCCGTGCTCAAACCCGCGGGTGGGTTGCGAATGCAGGAGGACGCCCTTGGAATCCAGGACAAAAAAATGCGGGTAGTCGGCGATCTTAGGATAATGAGAGAGGAAAGTTTCGTTGGGGTTCTCCTTGCTGTAGTTGACCTTCAAGGTTACATAATTGGTGTCGCGTGCCTTCCGGAGCTGGGGGTGCCTGTCAAATGTTTCGTCCATGATGTTGCAATAGACGCACCAGTCGCCGCCAACCTCCAGTAAAATCCGTTTATTGGTTTTGGTGGCTAGAGCAATAGTGTCCTGAAGATCCTTCGCAGGGTCTCGCGACGCGTCATAGGTGGCGGCCGCTTTGTTGGTTGGGCCTGACGGCGGAGTCTTATTGCCGTGTTTCGCACTCGCCGAGAGCGTGAGCATCAGACAGATCGCAAGCGCCGCAGTCGATTTCACTGTCAACCTTGATCCTGGCATCAAGAAGCCTCCTTGGGTGAGAGCCTTTAGGACTTCCACCCCGTGCGCGAATCGTACCAACCCGGCGCGGTGCGAGGCAAGAATTTTGAGGAGCACCGCGCGCCCGGTTTTACGCTTTGCGTTTGGATTTTTTTTGCGCCTTGGCCAAGGAGCTGCATGCGGACCGTTACGTCTGCACCAGTCCCTTTTTTACGGCGAAAAGCACGAGTTCGGCGGTGCGGTGGAGATCAAGAGTATCCATCACCCGGGCGCGATGGACGGCCACCGTATTGGCGCTGATGTTGAGGAGCACGGCAATTTCTTTATTGGATTTTCCCTGGGCGATAAGTTGCAGGACTTCCTTTTCCCTCAGGGTGAGGCGTTCGTAGGGATCTTGCGTGTCGTCGCGGAACGATCCAGTCTTTATACTCTCGAGCATGATGTGGGAGATTCCCGGGCTGAGGTAGGCCTGGCCTTCCGCCAGCGCTCTTACCGCGCGGTTCAGGTCCACCTCTATTGCATTCTTCAGCATGTACCCCTTGGCGCCGAGCTCGAAAGCTTTGCGGATGTAGGCGTCGTTCGAGAACATGCTGAGGATGAGGATCTTGACCTTGGGATCATCTTTGAGGATTTCCGCCGTGGCCTCCAGACCGCCGAGTTCCGGCATGGAAAGGTCCATCACCACAATTTCGGGTTTCAGATTCTTGCACAGCTCCATGGCTTCCAATCCCGTGCGCGCTTCTCCCACGACGGTGATCTGGGGATCGTCTTCCAACATGCGGCGGAATCCCTGCCGCACCAGGGTGTGATCATCGGCCAGCAAGACGCGAATTTGTTTTCCGGTTTCGGGTGTTTCCATGGCTCAGTTGATCTCCTCAGGACGCGAATGCATAGCGGGCCGCTGCAGGGGAATGCGCACGCTGACCGTGGTGCCTTTGTGGGGCGCGGAGCGAATGGAGAGCGAACCCTGAAGGTGCTCGGCGCGCTCGCGCATGCCCATCAGCCCGATGCCCTGGCCTGCGGCTCTTTTAATTTCCGGACCGGCTTCAAAGCCTTTACCATTATCGCGGATTTCCAGGTCCAACTGGTTATCTTTTTCGCCCAGCGATACCCATGCTTCCCGTGCACCGGAATGGCGCGCCACATTGCTCAGAGCTTCCTGCACAATACGATAAACGTGAATGGCCGCCTCGGGAGGGAACAGTCCCTCTGCGAGCTTTCCCTCATAATGCACCTGCACACCCGTCTGACGGGTGAATTGTTCCGCGAACCAACCCAGCGTTTGTTGCAGGCCGAAGTCATCCAGGATGGCGGGACGGAAAATCTGCGACTCATCACGCACGCTCTGCAAGGTATCTGCCACGATCTTCTTGACCTCGCGCACGTCCTGGACAAAGACGGGGTCGGTTTCCGCAGCTTTCTTCCCGGCGCGCCCCAGCATGACGCCAATCGCCGTGAGGATCTGCCCAAAATGGTCGTGCAGATCACGCGCCACCTGGCGCAGGGTCTGCTCCTGTACTTCAATCAGCTTCCAGGAAAGCATCCGCAGTTGCTCCGACTGCGATTGGAGTTTTTCCGCCAGGTGGTGCAGGCGCTCGAAAGTCTTGCGATTGGCTTGCAGCGTGTAGAGCCCTGTTCCCAGCGCCACCAGGAAGAGCACGCCAATCAGCACCAGGATATTCTCTGAGACGTGCCTGTAGACCAGGATGACCCGTTGGCCGGCCTCCTGTTGCGCCTGGTCGTTCAGGTTGAGCAATTGCGACACAACACTGGAAATGGTCTGGTGCTGCTCCTCGAGCTGCGAGCGAATGAGGTAGCGGGCCGAATCCTCGTGGCCCTGGTCCGCCAGAGTAAAGGCTTCGTCGGAGAGTTGCCAGAAATTGTCGAGGATGTCGCGCAGTTGCCGCCGCAATTGATCGCCGGCGGGAGTGCTCTGCGCATACTGAGTCTCCAAAGCCAGCCGGTTGTTCATGTCCTCGTGCAGCCCGGAGAATTTGCCTTTCCAGTAGTAAATCGGGTATCGGCTCTCCGGAAGGGTCATGTCGCGAAGCGATACGGCGAGCTGGTAGGTATCGTCCTGCAACCCCAGGAGCTGGAGGGAGTCCTTGCGATTCCTCTGCACCACGTTGACCTGGTAATCCTGGAGCCCGCGGATTTCCCGGAGGGTGTAAGAAGCAAAAATGACGAAGATGGTGAGCGTGACACACAAGCCCAGCCAGAGCCGGCGCGTGGGCGAGGGGATTTCACGCAAGAGATCATGCGCGGCTTCCGGCGGACGCGGACCTTGGACCGCATTTCCAGCGACGGAGGCTCTTGCCAATTCCTTGGTTTCTTCCTGCATAAGAAGGGGGGCGTCCAATCCCCAGTATGAGTGGTGTTCCCCCGTAGCACCGGCATCCTGCCGGCCTGTGCTGCGCCCGTGCCCAGCTTGACTCCCATCTCCCAAGCTTCCTTGTGTATACGTTATCCCAAGGGAGTGATTGCGGCAACTCGTAATGGCACGGCGTAATGGAATGGCAAAGGGCGAGGCCGCCAAGATGTGGCACCCTTAGTTTCTTTCATCCTCAGACTTAATTCCGCCGATACCCCACATTAAGGGGTGGTGGAGAGGGGTGATAGGACATACACTCCCTCGCTCGCATTATCGGCAGCTTGGGGTGAAAAGTTGAGGGAATTATTTCCAGGTCTGGAGCGACAACGCGCACTTCATGACCTCGGCTTCGCCCCGCAGGCGGGTAGGCAAATGGCTCAAGCGCGAACTTGACCGGGGGCGGTCATCCTGCTATACATCCGCGCATAATTA
>PLWR01000183.1 GCA_003165615.1 Acidobacteriota bacterium
CTGCATCCCGCACCAGCGAAGCTCGAAGCGGTTCAGCGGTCACTGCACCCGGACGAGACCGTGCTTGAGTATGTGGTGGGCCAGTCTAGGTCTTATTGCCTCTACTTGACCCGAACCGCTGTCGGGGTTTCCGCACTTGCTGATGGCAAAACCCAGGCGGAAAGTCTGGTCCGGCAGTACCGCAATGAGATTAACAGGAAAAACGATTCCATTGCAGCGGGGCGCGCGCTTTACGAATTCCTCATCAAGCCCCTCCCGCGGGACGCGCTCAAACACAGGCTCATCATCGTCCCCGATGGCGACCTCCACCTATTACCGTTCGATTCGCTTGTCGATGATAAGGGCGAGTACTTAGTCGCCTCCCACATTGTCACCGTTGCGCCTTCAGCATCAGTCCTCTACCTCATAAGAACGTCGACTCCGGTTTCCCAGCCAAGCCTGATATTCCTAGGCGTCGGCGACGTCCAATATCAACAAGGGCCCTTGATGGCCGAGAGAATGAGCGGCGATTCAACTGCCGCCAACAACAGCCTCTTCGACCTTGCAGGTGATCCCCTCCCGAATCTCCCCATGACCCGTAATGAAATTATGGAAGCTGCGAAGATTTTTGGGCCGAAGAGCGTGGAACTGCTGGGGACAGGTGCCACCGAAGCTGCCTTTAAGGCGGAACCTCTGGATCAGTTCCGCATCATCCATATCGCGACACACGCTATCGCGAGCGCGACATTTCCTGACCGATCAGCTCTGGTGTTAGGCGAGGACCCAAAGAAGCAGGAGGATGGGTTGCTCCAATCCCGAGAAATTCGAAGATTGCATCTAAATGCGGACCTCGTTACGCTGTCAGCCTGTGACACCGGCGCCGGACGCCTTCGGGGTGAGGAAGGGATCGCCAGCTTGGAACGGTCGTTCCTGTTCGCAGGGGCGAGGTCGGTGCTCGCGACCTTGTGGACGGCCAGCGATCCGTACACCAGAAGCCTCGTGGAACATTTTTATCGGCACTTGGCTGCCGGCGAAGATGAGGGCGCAGCACTGCGAGAAGCGAAACTCGACCTCATCAAGGAATTTCGCAGTGAGGCTGTGCCGTATTATTGGGCCGGATTCTACCTGGTAGGCGATGCCTCCGCCCCGATTCCTTCTCTTGGGAGGTGAGCCGCAGCCCGAGGGTGGATATTGCGTGACGCGGCTCCAGCAGGGAATCTACGCTCGTCCTGAATCGAGCCAAGGCTGCAGAGTGGAGCTGCGAGACGCGCGATTCGTCCACTCCCAGACGGTCAGCGATCTGTTTCATCGTGAGCTCATGCCGATAGTACAGGATAATAATCTGCTGTTCGCGCTCCCGCAGGCAGGAAACTGCTCGCCACGGTAGCAGAGATCGAAAGGACTTGGTCCCGCAGTTGCGGGACCACCAGCCAAAAGCGCCGGCTCAACGTAAGGCTGTCGGGAGGTCGGACCCGCCGTGAGGCTGCGCGTGCTGCAATCAAATCCCACGCTCTCAATCTCCTTCAGCGTCCGGTGTCACTGTGCCAGATTCATTCCTAACGCCCCGCCATGTCTTCGTCCTGGGCAGGGCGACCGAGCTTGATCTCCAGTTCACGATAGAGTTGTTGGACTGTTTTGTTCTTCCGCCGTAAGTCTCGGGAGGCCGGATCGGCACCGCGCAGGCCGTCCAGAATGGCCCCGGGAATCCGGTACCGCGCATAGCTCTCAAACTTTGCCCACTTGGTAGCGTCAAACCTGCGGATGGCATCAACCGGTCCAAGCATGCCGTCGGCGATCAGGTCATCCACTTCCACGTGGGCAGGCAGGTGTTGGCGAATCGCCGCATTCGCCCTTCGGAATCTCAGCGCTGTCGTTAGAAGTTATTCAGTGCCCTGCGATGTAACTTATTGAGAATTAAAGAAGGTAGACGACTGCTGCCCGCTCAGCACATCCGGAGCGCGGAAATTTGACAGGAATTCTGTTTCGTCTCAGGATTAACTCTCCGGCGCAACCCGAACGACAGGCGGAAAGTATACGGGCGGCTGAAGGCAGAAAGGAACGCGGTGCATGAGGCGAATCGCCGGTGGAGGTTAATAGATCTCAATGCTGAATAGAGGTTCACTATTGATCATCCATGAAGTTGGCCCGATAACTTGTGCTCCTTCAGTCTCCGACCGTCCAGTCGAGCGAGGTAGTCAATGAGGTCGTCCCCCGACGCAAATGCTTTCGAGAAGCATTACCGTATCGGCGATCTCGCTCGGTTGTGGGGCTTGGGTAGGGAGACTGTGCGCAAGCTCGTGAAGGATGACCCTGGCGTGATAAAGATTCGCATGGGACGAAGGAAAGCACACACGCTCTATAGCGTGCCGAAGTCTGCGGCGCAGCGCATCCATATGCGATTACTAAACCCTCTCTAATCGTACGGGACGATATGGGGGAATCCAGCCTCGCTATACCTTGCCGAGCCGCCTTGACGTATTCTAAGTTGATGTACTCCGCGCTCACCTATTGCCCTGCATCACTATCAACTTGGGTCTCGTCTTATCGTTAAATGCGTCCTTCAAAATCTTCGTGAGCCGTGCCTGGCGCTCGGGAACCCACCTTGCGTAATGCTCTCTGACCGTGTCCTCGTCGTCACCGAGAAGGTCAGCGACATCTGCCACGGGCACGCCGCGCTGTAGCAGTATACGCGCGAAGGTGTGCCGGAAACGGTGCGGGGTCGGCGCTTCATCGAAGAGGCCCGCAAGCTCGAAGACCCGGTCAATTCTCCGCCTCCATGTGTTCGTCACCGTCTCCAAACGCCGCGAAATGCCGGTCACGAAAAGCATCGAACCGTGCGCCTTCGATCGCGCGAGCAGCCTGTCGCGCAGCCAGTCGGGAATATAAGCGAACACATCGCCGCCGTTTTTCTTGGCGCGCAGAAACACTTCATTTCCCTGCAGGCGCTTGATGTCGAAGAGAGCCACGTCGGAGATACGAAGGCCCGTGTAGGTCAGGGTCCAGATAAAATCCTTGGCGTCCTCGCCGGTCCAGGCCCCCTGCCCCTGCTCGTTCGTCCATGTCACCGGTCCGAGCGCGTCGCAGGCGGCAATGATCCGCTCCAGCTCCGCATCGGTGAAGGGAATTTTATTGGCGACCCGGCTGGCTCCGAGCGGCGGCTTCAGATCGCTGCTGACGGGATTTTCCGGCAGCCATTTGCGGTTCGTGCAAAAGCGGAAGAACGAGCGCAGCGTTCCGAGACGCTTGGCCTTGGTGCGCGCGCCGAGTTTCAGGCCGCCATAGAACCTGTCGATGTCGGCGGAAGTGAACTGGTCGAGCACGACGTAGCCGCGCGACTCAGCGAAGGCAAGAAGCTGTTTGGTGAAGGTTTTGTATTTGCGGAGCGTCGGCGGCGCGATCTTGTCGCCCTCGCGAAGCGTCAGGAAGACCTTGATGGCGTCGTCGATCGTGATGCGGCGCGAGGCTGGAGCGGGCGCTGGTTCGGGTTTGGGTTTCGGCTTCCCGTCCCATGAGCCGGCCGCTTCCCATTGCGCGGCGACGGCCTTTGCCTCGTCCCAATCGGTCTTGCCGGTTTGCCGGCGATTGAATTGTCCGCCGAGCGTACCCGCGGCGTGGATCAGGCAGGCGCATCTTTTCCAGCCGCGCCGGCTCTCCTCGAATTGTCCGGTGCGTGCTTCCTCGGGGAGTTCAGCCTCGCATTCCTTGCGGTGGCGGCGATAGAGTTTGAGCGCCATAAAGTTCGACGCTCATTTTAGCACGTTGCACGCTATTGCACGCTGGAATTGTATTTTTCTTGTAAGTCGATGAAAAGATTATGGCGGAGAGGGTGGGATTCGAACCCACGTGCCCGCTTTTGGCAGGCAAGACGCTTTCGAGGCGCCCCCGTTATGACCGCTTCGGTACCTCTCCGCGGTGAACCAGGTGTCAGGTTCCAGGTGTCAGGTTCCAGGTGCCAGGGGAAAGCTCAAAACCAGTACCTATTGAGTCTTGCATAATATAGTGCCAGTTCCGAAGTAGCGCCGGCATCTTGCCGGCATCGGAAAATGCCGCCAGGATGGCGGCGCTGCAGAGAATGGGTGTCACTGTATTCTGAAATCCTCAATAGCATCCGGCGCCTAAAACCTGACACCTGGCACCTCATCTCTAACTCCTCCTCTTCCGGAAGAATTCCTGAATCATTGAAGCGCAATCGGCGGCCAGGATACCGCTTGCCAGCTCCACCTTGTGATTCAGCTTGCGGTGATTCAGAACACGGAGCGCTGATCCGCATGCGCCCGCCTTGGGGTCGCGCGCGCCGAACACCGTGCGCCGCAATCGTGCCTGCACAATGGCGCCGGCGCACATCGCACAAGGTTCAATTGTAACATACAGGTCGCAGCCTTCCAGCCGGTAGTTCTGCAACTTTCGCGCGGCCCGCCGCAGCGCCAGGATTTCCGCGTGGGCGGAGGGGTCGTGCAAATGGATGGGCCGATTGTGTGCGCGCGCCAGCACTTGCCCATCCTGCACGATAATCGCCCCCACCGGGACTTCCCCTTCGCGGGCGCCTCGCTCCGCCTGGCGCAGCGCCATGCGCATGAAACGCTCATCAACGGAAGCCACCGGGCTTCTCGCCGCACCTTTTCGCATCGGCCTTTGGTAAATGGAGGATAGACTTAGTGCAAAATCTGCCGTGTCAGCACGGGATTGGACCTACTTACTTCCGCCCGCAGGGAGCAAGCCAAGAAGCTGAGAGAGCCGGCCCCGGAAAGCCGCCACTGCGTCGTTCACCGCACGTTCCTGCATATCTTGCAATTTCGGTCCCAGAAGGATCAGTGCTTCACTGATCTTCCTTTGGACTTGGTCTTCCGAGGATGCTGCGGCGTGGTCCGCGACCTCTTGAAGCTTTGCTTGCCATGCTTGGAGAGTTTTATCAGCCGAGGTTTGGGCGGATTGCTCAACCTGCGCGCGTATATGGTCAGAGGAGGAAGCCACGGTCTGGTCGGCGATCTCTTGCAGTCGTGATTGCCAAACCTNNACTCTTGTCCGCCGCGGCGTTGGCGCAGGCTTCCACCTGCGCGCGGATTTGGTCAGCGGAGGAAGCCACGGTCTGGTCGGCGATCTCTTGCAGTCGTGATTGCCAAACCTCAAGACTCTTGTCCGCCGCGGCGTTGCCGGAGGCTTCCACCTGCGCGCGGATTTGGTCAGAGGAGGAAGCGACGGTCTGGTCGGCGATCTCCTGCAATCGTGATTGCCAAACCTGAAGACTCTTGTCCGCCGCGGCGTTGGCGGAAGATTCCACCTGCGCGCGGATTTGATCAGCGGAGGAAACCACGGTCTGGTTGGCGATCTCTTGCAATCGTGATTGCCAAACCTCAAGACTCTTGTCCGCCGCAGCGTTGGCGGAAGCTTCCACCTGCGCGCGTATTCGATCAGAGGAGGAAGCGACGGTCTGGTTGGCGATCTCTTGCAGTCGTGATTGCCAAACCTCAAGACTCTTGTCCGCCGCAGCGTTGGCCGAAGCTTCCACCTGCGCGCGGATTCGATCAGAGGAGGAAGCCACGGTCTGGTTGGCGATCTCTTGCAGTCGTGATTGCCAAACCTGAAGGCTCTTGTCCGCCGCTGCGTTGGCGGAAGCTTCCACCTGCG
>PLWR01000038.1 GCA_003165615.1 Acidobacteriota bacterium
TCTACAACATGCGGCAGGGCGAAGGTATTCGCTATGAAACGCTGTTCCGGGATGAAACGGTCGGAGCTCTGGATGCCGTCAATGGCAAGGAGTACGTGCGAATGCTTCGACGGGCTATGAACCTGGGTGGGTTCCACCAAGTCATCTTTATCTGCCATTCGCCATTGGTTTGGAATTAGGCTTCACACTGCACCTCCTGAGCACGAGCAACGACAAGCTGGCAAGGAAGTCGTCTGATTCCTTGGGATTTTTGGGGTGGATCCGGACCAGGATTTTCGTACAAGCATTGGTGGATGTCATTATACGCATAGCCCCGCAGCAAACCTGCTCGACGCCATTGTTTAACCGTATCCTTGCAGACGCCGAGGATCTTCGCAATCTCTGCGAGGGTGAGCAGGCCTCGCTCGCGAAGGCGATCGTAGTGAGTCTTGAGGCGGTAAGCGCGTCGCACCACGCCCACGGAGACGGAGTCGAAGGCAAGACCTACGCCCGAGCGCAAGCCGCGTTGGTTGAGAATGGAAGCGATCTCCCCATAATTATGATTATCCAGTAACCGGTCGATTTCCGCAATCACTTGAGGGCTGGTCTTGCGCGCCTCAAAATTCCTGACGGGAACGGGCAGGGTGAGAATCTGTTGAGCGCCTCCTTTGAACCGGATCTGGACGGTGAGCTGCGCACCTTTGCGCAAGGTGACGTCTTCGAGCAAAAGGCGAACCATTCGCTTCCGTTCCCGATTGGGCGTGTGAGGATCGCGCCAAAGCTTAGGAAAGTCGGTGGCCAGGCCGAGAATCTGCGCCCGCTGTCCCTCGCTCAGCATCGTTTGATCGGCTTGGCGCTGCCGGTCATACTCTTGCTGTGCCTCGGTGAGAGCCCGTAGCTTCTGATTCCAATCCGCCTCGAGCGAATCGGCCACGAAACGGTTGTCGGGATCCACTCGCAAAAAGCGTCGTCGGGCAAGCTCGGCTTCATAACGGGCGCGTTCCACCTGGGTGCGGCGCAGGCGGTCTGTCTCATCAAGACTTGACTGCAGTTCCTGTTGGACCGTCAGCGCCACTTCGAGCGCTAACGGCGTGACAGTTTCTACGAGAAGGTCGCCGATCGCCCGGTCGATCTCCGCTCCCAAGATGGCTTGGCACCCGTGGGGCATCGTCAGGCGCCGCTGGCACACGTAATCCGGAACCAAACGCTCACCGGAGAAGTGGTAGCGTACCGTCATGCGACAGCCGCAAACACCGCAAACTACCAGTCCCTGCAGGAGTGCTGGACCCTCACGCGGTGGACTCTGGGCGCGATCTTGGCCATGGGCTTGGGCATTCTCCCGCAGATGCCGCTGGTTGTCCTCATATTCTTCCCAGGAAATGTAACCGGGGTGCGCTCCAACCAGCAGGGTGTGCCACTGCTCGCGCGGCAGACGCAACGAGGACCTGCCACTCCCCTCGATCTTCTTGCGGCTACGAGTTCGCCCGAAGAAAAAAGTTCCTGCGTACCGAGGGTTGTGCAAGATCCGCAAGGCCTGGCAGAGTTCCAGGTCTCTCCACAGCAACTCCCCATTCCCCGGCCCACCCTGGGGGTGTTGCGGAAACACGATTCCCTTCTGGCGAAAATCCCGCACCACGCCGAAGGCCGAGCGGATCCGCCGAAAGGTGGCAAAGAACAATCGCAGGCTTTGCTGCACCTGCTGATCGGGATCCAACAGGGTTTGACCTTCGGGGTTGTAAACCAGGCCGATGGGCAGTGGCAATCTCAGGGCTCCCCGCTTGGCTTTGTTCAGAAGACCACCCCGCAATCGTGCCCGCATCACATGTAACTCGGCTTCACTCATTGCTCCTTTTAGTCCCAACAGCAGACGGTCGTTGAAGTGGGCAGGATCGTAGATGCCGTCTTCGTCGAGGATGAGCGTGTCCGTGAGCGCGCAAATCTCGAGCAGTCGATGCCAGTCGGTGGAGTTTCTGGCAAGGCGCGACACCTCCAGGCCCAGAACCATCCCCGCGCGCCCCATGCTGACCTCGGTGACCAGCTTCTGGAAACCTTCCCGGTCCGCCGCTGATGCTCCCGACTGACCCAGGTCGCTGTCGATAACGATAATCTGCTCCAGGGGCCAGCCCAGAGCCACGGCGCGCTGGCGCAGAGCATACTGGCGCTGCGTGCTCTCGGAATGCTCCACCACCTGCCTCAGGCTGGACTGCCGGATATACAGATAGGCGTTTCTCTTTAAGTGGCTGGCTGCAATCTTCGGCTGTGCTTCCCCGCTCATCTTCTTCCTCCTTGGAGACCGCCCAATGCCATACCCGCTAAAATCAGCGCCGCTTCGCCGCGCAGATCGAGAGGAATCCTCTCATCCGAATCGCCACGCCGGCACGAACTTCCTGCTCTGGCGGAGGTCGCCTGCAACCGTGCTTTCATCCAGGCCGTCATTCCCTGACGGAGAAACAGGACCATGCCCAAGCCGTTGTGGAACCCCGATACTCCCACAGCTTGGCACCGCAGGTCCTCATAACCGGCCACCGCACCGTCGTTGGCCCCGGCCACCGCGACTGGGGAAGCGATCACGCTGTTCATATCCGTTTTTTTTGCTGCCGCAAAACGCCGCGCTCGATACTGCGCGGGTGGATCATCACGCCGAAGCGTTCTTGAATCCGTTCGGCCAGTGTCGTCCCACCGAGAGATGGTTCTGCCGACCGCTGCTGGTGGATATAGTCCAGCACTTCCGGGGTAAGCTTGTGCGCCCCACGGGGCCCCCGCTTTTGTGGAACCAAAGCTCCCAAGCCACCTTGCTGGAAGTCCATCTGGGCCTGATAAAACGTCGGCCGGGACATGCCGAAGGCCGTGGCGGAGTGGCTCACGGAGTGCTTGTCGACTTTGACTCGGCGCAGCATCTCGTACTTGACCTGGACGAGGTCCTGGGGATCGAAGAAGTCGCTGTGTTGGAACAGGGAGTCGGATACCTTTTCCGGATGCGGGTTTAAAGTGCCTTGTTGTCGCAAGGCTTGGCGTTTGGCGGACGAAACAGGCCTTTGGGGCAAGTGAACCTCCCGGCGAAGTGTAAATATAACTATGTGATTTTAGCCCGGCCATGTCAAGCCTTTTCTTCTTCAAATCTTTCCAGTGGTCCAGTAAATATTGCATATTAATAGCAGTTACGATCCAAGCCTAGCGATGCCACGGTCCCTTGCGGTGACATATTTTCTTTGACACATTGGACGTAATTTACCTTACAATTCATGCTCCTGCATTTTCACCAGATGCGCTAACTCCAGTAAATCCACCACCCGAAACCAACTTCTACCGCCNNCCGCCTGGATTACAAACGGGTCCGGGGGTGACAAACTGGTCCAACCCACCGGTAACGACCGCAGGCGCCCAGGAGCGTGCTGAAAACATACGCGGTACTCAGCCCAGGTATGGTGGTAGCTCACCAGCTCAAACTCTTGTCCGAACAGGGGGTGATATGGATGGGTTACTCGAAAAGTTTGTCCCCGGTGGTCATCGCGGCGTGCAGTTGATAGCTTACTCTTG
>PLWR01000630.1 GCA_003165615.1 Acidobacteriota bacterium
AACATTATGCATGGCTCGATACGACACCTTGCATTTATGATCGGGTAGTCCTACAATCCGCCTGCGATGTTACCTCAAATCAGGTTTCGCCTCTCGGTTCCCGTGCTAATCCTCTTCATACTGGCCTGGGCGGGGGTCGTGGTGTTGTTCTGGAAGGTCAGCACTGCGAATCAGGAAGTGGTCAAATTCGCCGCCGAGCTTCTCGGAGGTGCGACGGCCATTTATGCGCTATTCTTGAACGTCCAATCAGCACGCAACGCCGCCGCCCGGAGGTTTATGGAGCGCTGGACGGACCCGAGCTTCGCCGGCTTCCGCAAGGCGATATCCGACATGCTCGAAAAGGGCAAACCGGGCGACGTGGATCGGCAAACCCTGCTCGCCATTCTGAATTTCTGGGAGGAGATGGCTATCGGTGTGTTCTCGCATGAAGCGGATGAAGGACTCTTGAAGGACTTCTTCAACACGATGGTCGTAAGGTCTTTTGGGGTTACGCAAGATTGGATTAGTAAGGAGAGAGTTGCAAAGAACTATCCGGCCGCCTTCATCCAGTTTGAGGCGCTCTACAACCGCTGGAGGCCGAAATAACTAGCCAGGCATTCCTTCTATCATAGGGCCCTCCTCTCATTTCCACTCTCCGATTATACAGATGCACGAATGGTGCGTCAAGGGTTGCTCCACAAGCAGGGCTAGCGCGGGCCTGTTTTGCAGGTCGCGCTACCCTGCCCACTGCCTACTGCCTAGTGCCTACTTCTTCCCCGGCAGTGGGCACGCCTGCATGGCGCCCGAGGGATCAATGGCGTCGGAGCCTTCGTCGATGTGGCGGACGATGCCGTCTTTATCAATCACGAAGGTGACGCGGTTGGCAAAGAGGCGGGTGAAGCTAAGGACTCCATACGCCTTGGCAACCTGCTTCTGGGTGTCGCACAAAAGAGGGAAGCTCGCCCCGGTTTCTTCGGCGAACTTGCGGTTCCTATCCTGACTGTCGAGACTGATGCCCAGCACTTGCGCGCCCGCAGCCTCAAACTTGGCGATATCACCCTGATACGCCTTGATCTCCTTCGCTCAACCGGGCGTGGAGGCGCGAATGTAAAAGGCCAGGATAACGGATTTCTTCCCACGGAAGTCCGCGAGTTTGACCACCTTGCCGTTTTGATCAGGCAGGGAAAAGTCAGGGGCGCGGTCACCGACCTTCAGAGCCGCAGATGGGCCGAACAGTGGCATAAGGAATAAGCTCAGTCCGAAAAACACCGCGAGTCGCCTTGCTCTGCCCACGTAGGGATACCCTCAACGGGGCTCGCCCACGCCGTGGTTGTAAGGGTACGGCTTGCCGCACCCTCTGCATTCTTATCGCGCGACCGAACCAATCGGGCAGGGCAAGCCGTCCCGCTGCAATCCAGCCGCCTCGCAGAATGTCGCGGTGCCCAGCCCAAGGGTGATTATACGCGGAAAGGCTGAGGGAGGAAACTTGACGAGTTGCGGGGTAGTGGTGTCACATGGAATTGGACCACTTTCTAAACACAGCTCATATCCGCAAGGGTGAATCTCGTCCTTATTGCGGAGAAAGAGGTTCACACAGAGGGCACAGAGATTGGCTCACAGAGAGCACGGAGAAAACCCGAAATATTCTCTGTGTTCTCTGTGGTCAATGATTTACCCTCCGTGACCTCTGTGTGAAATACTCTTAAGCCTGGCTTTCGTAGTAAATGACACCACTACGAGTTGCAAAGACCCTTCGAAACTAAGCGCTGGCTCGGCGCAATGAACTCTCTTGACGATTCCTCCTTCCACCCTGCCTCGTGATAGAATCCCCCCTACTATGGGTGTGGCTAATCGCCTGCGGAATCTATTTCGGCTTTTCCTTCTTTTCACGGTCCTGGTAGCCGTGGCGCTGCTTAGTGCCATCACCACCATCCGGCTCACCATCCATGGCCGTCAGGAGAGCATGCCCAAGCTCGTGGGCGTTTCCCTTGAGTCCGCTCAGCGCATCACCTCCGGGCTGGGCCTGGAGCTCAAAGTCGAGGACAAGATTTACAGCGAGCAATACGCAACGAATGAGATTGCCCAACAAATGCCACCCCCGGGCACCCCCTTGAAAATGGGACAGCATGTGCACGTGCTGGTGAGCCTGGGACCTCCACAGGTGAAAGTGCCCAACCTGGTGGGAGATAGCGTGCGCGCCGCCCGCATCACCGCCATCCAGCGGGGACTGACCGTGGGAGATGTCGCCGTGCTCCCCTGGCCGGGCGACCCGGACCAGATCGTGGCGCAAGATCCCCCCCCAGCGACGGCAGAGGTGCGCACCCCGACAGTAAACCTGCTGGTCTCCGGCGGCGAAGACCCCCCGGCTTACCTGTGCCCTCGATTCATCGGACAACCCATCACCGACGTTCGCCGCGTTCTGGAGAAGAATGGGTTCAAGATCGGGGAGGTTTCTCCCATGGTCACCAATGGAGGCGCCCAGGGAATCATCCTCACCCAATCCCCTCCTCCTGGGAGCAAGATCGGTGCGGACGCCGTCTTCAGCTTCCAAGTCATACAGTAGGACCAGGTGTCAGGTTCCAGGTGTCGGGTGTCAGGTCAGGATGTGAATCCCAACCATAGACCAGGAAACCCAGATAGGTTGCACTCCACCGGATAGGAACGGGCCTCATGTCAATCGGTACCTTCGGCAGTTGTTGAATTTTGCGGCACTCGAACTGCAATAAAGTCAGTGGAGGCGGCAGAAAACTGACGGGGAGTCATAAAGTACCCCTTGTCGGTCGAGAATATGCGCATTTTGCCCCAATTTGACCCCACGAAGAGACCCATCGTGATTACATGTTACAGCGTGCAGCAACCCCAAAGCTCAATCCATCCAACGCGAACCAGGCGACCCTTCAGTGGATTTTATGTCCTATTGGTACTTATATTAGGCTCTTCAGCCTTGTCAGCTTCGCTTTTCGGTGCGGAAGACTGTCTCTCCTGCCACGGATCGGAAACCGGGATGGTGAATTCCCAGGGAAAATCCATCACGGTGAACCCTGCCTCTCTGGCCCACAGCGTTCACAAGGACTTGGGTTGTGTGGACTGCCACGCGGGGGCCGCCAAAAGTGGGCACACAGCAAAGACGGCCTCGGCTTCCTGCCTGACCTGCCATGCGGATGAGGGGGCGAAGCTTGGCGCCAGTGCGCACGCCATGTTGGGTGACCCCAAGGACAGCTCCACATGCATTACCTGCCACGGAACACATAATGTGGTGGACCCTGCCACGCGTGGTTTACAGTTCTGCGCCACCTGCCACGCGACGGAAGTGAGCCAATACAATTCGAGCGTGCACGGCCGGGCTCACGCCAAAATGAACGGCGACGCGGCCACCTGCCAGAGTTGCCACGGCACGGCCCACGAAGTAGTGGAGTCGAGCAACGCAAAATCGCCGGTAAGCAAAGCGAACCTGCCTGACACTTGCGGAAAATGCCATTCCAACCCTGCCCTTGCCGCCAAGTATATGTTCGGGGTGGCACGGCCGGTGGAGGCTTACAAGCAGAGCGTACACGGCCGCGCAATCCAGGCTGGCAACCTTAACGCCGCGTCCTGCAACGATTGCCACGGCGTACACGACATCCTTCCCGCTTCAGATCCAAGCTCGAAGATTTGGAAACAGAACGTGGCGTCCACTTGTGGGCAATGCCACAAGAACGTGTTCGACGTTTATCGGGAGAGCATTCACGGGCAGGCAGTGGCAGCGGGCGTAATGGATGCCGCCACCTGCACCGACTGCCACGGTGAGCACCGCATCCTGGCCCCCGGAAACCCCGAATCTACGGTTTCCCTGGCGAACGTTTCGCAGGTCACCTGCTCTCGCTGCCACGCCGACATCCAATTGATGGGGCGCTTCAACGTGCCGGATTCGCGCGTCGCCACTTACCAGGACAGCTACCACGGGCTGGCTTCGAGCTCCGGCCGGCAGACGGTGGCCAATTGCGCCAGTTGCCATGGCGTGCACAACATATTTCCTTCCCGCGACCCGCGCTCGACTGTGAACAAGGCAAATATTGCCAAAACCTGCGGCAAATGCCATCCCGACGCCGGGCAGCGATTCACCATCGGGTCAGTGCATACGCTTCCCACCTCCACCACCGGCGGGCGGGTATTGAATTTCGTGAAGGCCTTCTATCTGCTGGCCATCCCGGTAATCCTCGGGTTCATGGTCCTGCACAACTTTCTGGATTGGTGGCGCAAGGCGCGGCGCATTCTGGCGCAATATCGCGTGGGGCACGGGCAAGTGAGATTGACGCTGAACGAGCGCGTGCAACACGTGCTGTTGCTGGTGAGTTTCATCACCTTGGTGGTTACCGGGTTTGCGTTAAAATATCCGCACTCATTTTGGGCGCTGCCGATTGTGCAGTGGGAGAAGAACTTCCCCTTGCGGGGCTGGCTGCATCGCCTGGCGGGAGTGGTGCTGATCGGCGCTTCCATTTATCACCTGATCTATCTCTTTACCAAACGTGATGGCCGCCGCTGGATGAAGGCCATGCTTCCCCGCGTCCGCGACGTGCAGGAAGCCGTGCAAACCGTGGGCTATAACATCGGTTATCGCCCCCACCTGCCTCGCTATGCGCGCTTTAATTACATGGAGAAGGCCGAGTATTGGGCGCTGGTTTATGGCACCCTGGTGATGGCCGCCACCGGCATCCTGCTTTGGGCCCACGACTGGGTGCTTGCCCACCTGCCTTACCCCATGTCCTTCCTCGACGTCACCACGGCGGTACACTTTTACGAAGCCATCCTGGCGACGTTTGCGATCTTGATTTGGCACTTCTATTTTGTGATTTTCGACCCCGACGTCTATCCCATCAAATGGACCGCGTTGACCGGTCGCGCCCCGGAACATGAGGTCAGGGAGGAAGAAGAGGAAGAGGCGGCGCCACCAACCCCGGAGGCGAGCAAACCTCCCGGCGGCGAATCGGGCGAAGCTGAACCTCCATCCCCACCACCTTCCGGTGCGACCGAGAGCGAGCCACCATCTTCATCTCCATCTCCAGCCCCGGCAGATGAACCCGGCGGCAACCCCACGGATGGCGGCGATTCATGGCCTGAGGTCAAGCCTTCCAAGCCTAACTACTGAGCGCTGCATAATACA
>PLWR01000171.1 GCA_003165615.1 Acidobacteriota bacterium
TTAGAACAAATTTACCCTGCCCTTAAGCTTGCCCTTGAATTCGCTTCCGGCTTGGCTTATAGTTGCGCCGCTATTCCGATGAGGCACGCTGTTCGGCTTAGCCTCCCTCGCGCTTGAGCAGCGGCCCTGGCAAACCGGGTGTCGATAATTCATCGCGCCGGCCCCACCGATGCGATGCAAACCGCACGCAGTGACACCCTCCCCGGAGGTTTCGCAATGTTTCTCTCTTTTCGTTCCTTCCCGCAGAGCATTCGCTTATTCGGTTTGATCGTTGTTGCCGGAGGCATGCTGGTAAGCTGTGGGCCCACCACCAACCAGCCGACCGGCCCCACCAGCGCCTATGACCGCGCCAAAGAGGCTTTCAAAGGTGGCCAATTGGACAAAGCGCTGGAACTCACGGGCAAGCTGGCGCGCGCCACGCCGCCGGCGGATTCCACGGAGCGCGCGCGAGTTCTGCGCGCCGTGATATACACGGGTGAAATGAAAGGCGCGCGGGAATTGGCCGAGGCTTACAGCAAAGGGGCGGAGAAGTCCAAGAATCCGCAGTTCCAGGCCGCTTACCGGCGTTTGCACAACGACAGTCTCGCCAACGCCGCAAAGGCGGCGCTGAATCTGGCGGAGACAGCGCACCAGATTGCTCCGGACGGGGCGATCGCCAAGGAACTCACCTTGGACGCAAGCTTCCCCACCACCGAAGGTCCCCCCGAAGTAAAACAACTGGCGCGCGTGGAGGAAGGGGGTTGGATCGAGCCTGACGAGCAGGAGAGCGCGGCGGCCGATGCCCTGCGCAAAGGCGTCGATGACGCGCTGGCCGATGTGGTTTCCGGTGACCGGGCGAAAGCTCGGCAAGCCCTTGCCAACGGCTCCACCAAACTGGACGGCGCGGCTTTCGCCATTTTCCTTGCCAAGGAACTCGCCGACGGCGCCATAGTCTTCGACCGCCATCACGGGCGCGACCCCCAGAAACTCATCACCCTTTGCGACGAAGGTGACGTGACCGTGAAAGCGGCTCTGGCTCTCTTGAAAGACACGCCGGATAAAGACCTGGCTGCGGAAGCCAAGAAGCTCCAGGAAAAGTTCAAGACCATTCGCAAAGACAAGTAGGATTCTCTCCTCCCCAGGCGCAGGGGCCGTCCCCGTGGGGGCGGCCCTCCGCTTTTCTGCACATTGGAGGAGGGGTGTGCTTGGAGAATGCCGTCGCTTTGACGCATTGCGGCTACGCGTTCATTTCAATCCCAGCTTCTTACCCGCCATCAGCAGGTGGATCGCCTCCTGCAGCCGCCGCATTTTGGTTTCCTGTCGCTTGGCGGAATCAATCCAAGCGATATACATTCGCCGGTATGACGGTGCAAGACTCCCAAAATTCGTCCATGCTGGCGGGCAGTTCTTAAGCGTTTCCTGGATATACGGTGGGACCTTCGCAAGTGACGGCCTGGGCGCATCACCGCTTTTCTCCGTTGGCGGCCGGTTCAAACCCGCCGGCATCAATCGGCCGCTTGCCTTAAGGTGCGCATAGCGTTTGCGGTTGGCAGTGGACCACTTGCTGTCAGGCTTGCGCGGCGTGAACTTGCGGGCATAACGCGCGTTATCGAGGCGCTTGATGAGACTATCCACCCATCCGAAGCATAAGGCCTCATCGACGGCATCTCCATAGGCGATCGATGCCTGCCCGGTGTGACGTTTGCGGAAGACCAGCCACACCTCCGCTTCCGAGTCGTGATGGTCAGCGAGCCACTTCCGCCACTCGTCAGGCGTCCGTGCATCAAAAGTCTTTAGCGTGTTCGCGCTCATCGTTCGATGACCTCACGGACTTGCCGGCAATCTGGTAAGGGCGGTTCGCGAACCGCCCTCGTTACCAATCGCGTGAATTCTCGCGAGGGCGGCTCGCGAACCGCCCCTACCCGGTGATCGATCACCTTACGGGCTGGCGCAGACCATGGTCTTGAGGGTCGGCGATTGCCCAAATGACTTGTGCGAGTTGATGGCTTATCATCTCAGTCAGATTTCAAAAGGGCGCGCTGCCGGAAAGTATACGCTCGCCAAAGCCTTGCAGGAAGGGAGTCCCTGGGGAAGAATGCAGCCACTTCACACTTAGCCCTCGGCTATAAAAATGGCTGTGCCAAAGCGCTTCGCGCATTTTCATTCATCGTGGCGAGCCCCAGGCTCATGCGAATCTGTGGTGAAATCCTTCTTGGGTTGCGGCTGGCGGCGGCGCTGTGTAGAATGGTTCACTCGCTGGCAGGCAGATTCATGGGAAAACTCAGCGTGATGATCAAGATAGTTTTATTGGCGGCTTCTATTTTGGCGTCGGGCCTTGCAGCCGCCCGCCCGGCATTGGCTGGGCCCAATCATCCCAACGAAGAAGACGACCGGCATTACGCCGGGCGCGGCGTCAGCATGATGATGGACGGCGACCTGGACGGCGCCATTGATCTCTTCCAGCAGATTGAACAGAAAGACCCGGCGTCCCCGTTGGGCTATGTGTTGGAAGCGAACGTGACTTGGTGGAAGATCTACTATGCTTCCGCCAATCTGATCGATCCTGACGTCTTCGACGTTGCCAACATGGAAGCCACGCCCTACGACTCCCACTTCGAGGACCTCGATAACGTGGCAATTCGCAAAGCCGAAGCCCGCATTCACATGCGTGAGGATCTTTCGCGCAGCCTTCTCTACGACGGTTTCGCCTATGCTCTGCGCGCCCGGCTGGACGGCTTGCACGATCGGGATCTGGCCACTGCTCGCGCGGGGAAAAAGATGCGCGCGCACCTCCTCCGGGCGTTGGAGCTCGATCCCAGCCTTACGGATGCCTATCTGGGCGTCGGCATTTACAACTACTTTGTCGACACGCTGCCGGGCATCGTTAAAATCCTGAGCGTGTTCATAATGCTCCCGGGCGGCAGTCGCACGGAAGGCCTTCACCAGCTTCAGCTTTGCGCTGAGAAGGGCGAGTTGGCGAGTCCCGAAGCGAAGTTTTATCTGGCCAAGGACTACTCGCGCAACAGCGAAAGGCAGTACCAGAAATCCATGCGTCTCTTCGGCGAATTGCAACAGGAGTTCCCCCACAACCCGCTCTGGCCGATGCTCATCGGCAGCCTGCAATACCGCCTGGGAAACCCCCAAAAGAGCGAGGAAATCTACCGCGACGTTTATCAAGAAACCGCGGGAAAGAATTCCGATGTGGACAAAGCGGTCCACAGCGCCGCCAGCCATGCCCTGGAACGGCTCCATCCGCAACAGAAATTTCCTTAAAGAATCGGCTCATCGGGTCATCTAAGGACTGTCCGTGGTCCGTCGCAAGCGAATTGGCGAGTTGGAGAGTGGGAAACCAAGGATTACCGGCTGCTGACAACTAGCAACTGACCACGGACAACGGACAGCTTTTCAATGACCCAATTTTTGCGTCTGTTCGTGGGCGTGGTAGGAGCTGCGGACGAGGGGGCCGGATTCGACGTGGCGAATCCCGGCGCTTTCGCCGAACTGCTTGAGGGATGCAAATTCTTCCGGCGTGTAGAAGCGCGCCACGGGCAACTGCTCGCCCGAGGGGCGCAGGTATTGGCCAATGGTGACGATTCCGACGCCGATGTCGGCCAGGTCCTTCAGCGTGGCGCAGGTTTCATCAAAGGTCTCCCCCAGTCCCACCATCAGGCCGGATTTGGTGGGAATGGTGGGAGCAATTTCGCGCGAGCGCCGCAGCAGCCGCAGCGACCGCTCATAGCGCGAGCCGCGCCGCGCCACGGAATAGAGGCGGGGTACGGTTTCAATATTGTGATTCAGAATATCGGGACGGGCGCGCAACACGGTTTCCAGCGCCTCGTCGGAGCCGCGGAAGTCCGGAATCAGCACTTCCACCTGGCAGGCGGGAATGCGCTCGCGCAGGGCTGCAATGGTTTGGGCAAAAATCGACGAGCCGCCGTCTTGCAGATCGTCGCGGTCCACCGAGGTTACCACCACGTATTTCAATCCCATGCCCGCGGCGGCCTCCGCCACGCGCACGGGCTCGGCGCGGTCAACCTCACCGGCCGGCTTGCCCTTGGGCACGGCGCAGAATCCGCACCGCCGCGTGCAGAGCTCACCGAGAATCATGAATGTGGCCGTGCGATGGCGCCAGCACTCGCCGATGTTCGGGCAGCGCGCGCTTTCGCAGACGGTGTGCAGCCCCAGGCCCCGCATCATGCGCTTCAGGTCGAAGTAATTCTCGCCCGCGGGGAGCCGCACCTTCAGCCATTCGGGCTTGCGAACAGCCGTCTGCGGTAAACCGATTTGGACCAGATCACCCATTGCTCGATCTATTGTAGCCTGTCACCCGTCACCTGTAACCTATCTTTTACGCCCACTTCTTGCCGAGAGCGGACAAGTCGGCCTTGGCCAAATCCTCAGGGACCATGACCGGATGAATGTGGCAATCGGCGTTGAACGTGAGGAACCACGGCTCGGCAACGGCCGGAATCTGCGCGCTGTTTTCCATCTGGATAATCAGCAGCCCGCTGCGGTGGCCGTCGATATCCGTAAAATAGGCTGCCTCCGGCTTCAGGTCGTCGAGGATGCGCTTCATTTTTGCCCCGACACTGCCATCCTTCGCGAAAGAATTAAAAGGCTCGTGGGGGAATTTGACACGGAGAAGCATTCGCATATTGGCCTCCTTCAAGGCGTAATTCGGTTGCGTGAGATTGTCGTGATTTAGGTCAAAAAGCCCGAACGAGAAGGATACCACAGATTGCCAGCCTTGGGATGCGTCATACTGAAAGATTATGGTATGCTCTGCGGAAATGGACGAAAAGAACAAGCTCTATTTTGGCGATAACCTTCAAATTCTTCGCGAACACGTCGCGGACTCCAGCGTTGACCTGATTTACCTCGACCCGCCTTTCAACTCCAACGCCAACTACAACGTGCTCTTCAAGGAAAAGAGCGGTGAGGAATCCGCCGCGCAGATATTGGCATTCGAGGACACCTGGGGGTGGGGCTTGGAAGCCCAGGCATTCTATGAGGAGATCGTCACAAGCGGCCCGCGCAAGCTTGCTGACCTCATACAAGCCCTGCGCGCCTTCCTTGGCACCAATGACATGATGGCCTATCTCGTGATGATGGCTATTCGGCTGGTGGAATTACACCGTGTGCTCAAGCTGACGGGAAGCATCTATCTGCACTGTGACCCGACGGCGAGCCACTACATCAAGCTTTTGATGGATGCTGTCTTTGGGGCTGATCACTTTCGTAACGAAATCATTTGGAAGCGAACGACGGCCCACAGCAGCGCTCAGAAGTACGCCCCAATTCATGACGTTTTGTTCTACTTCGTGAAGTCTCCAGGCCGAATTTGGAATTCTCCGCGAATTGGTTACACGGATGAATACCTTCAAAAGTACTACCGTTTCGACGATGGGGATGGGAGGCTCTACTGGCGAGCCGACCTCTGCGCCGCCGGTATACGACACGGACGGTCTGGTGTGCCTTGGCGAGGGATTGACCCGACGGCCAAGGGTATGCACTGGAAGTTCACTGTGGAGAGGCTTGAAGAACTGGACGCCGAGGGCCGGATCTATTGGCCAAAGGGCGGGACGATGCCGCAGTACAAGCGATACCGCGAGGAGCTTAAAGGGAAGGCGGTTGCTGATCTATGGGACGATATTGACCGCATCAATCCAGTAGGTTCGGAACGCCTTGGGTTCCCCACGCAAAAACCCGAAGCGCTCCTCGAACGGATCATCAAGGCCAGCAGCAATGAAGGCGAAGTGGTTCTCGATCCTTTTTGCGGGTGCGGCACGGCTATTGCCGTGGCAGAAAAGCTCAAGCGCCGCTGGATAGGTATTGACATCACTTATCTTGCCATCAATCTTGTGCAGCGCCGCCTACGAGATAGTTTCGCGGAACAACTGAGCCCTTACGAGATCGTTGGCGCGCCAACCGACGTGCAGGGCGCGGAAGCCTTGAAAGAAATCAATCCGTACCAGTTCGAGTGGTGGGCGGTGGACTTGGTGAATGCGCGGCCAGCCAAGGACCACAAAAAGGGCGCGGACAGGGGAATTGACGGCTACATCAACTTCTTCGACGACAAGAGCGG
>PLWR01000708.1 GCA_003165615.1 Acidobacteriota bacterium
ATTGCACGTCGAATTCCTGAAGGGGCGAATCAAAGCGGTCCGTGCTCACCTTGACCGGAGTGGGGTGATCGACGTCCACATACCAAAGGTTCAGCCGCTTGTCATGGTAGGCAATTTTCTTGCTGTCGGGCGACCACGTGGGCGCATAGAAAAAAGACGGCGGCTTGCCCAAGTCGATCTTCTTAACGGTTCCCAGGCCGTTCTGATCGCGGATGTGGAGCGCGTATTCCCCGGACTCATCGGAAAAGTAGGCAATGGATTTGCCATCCGGCGACCAGGCAGGATCGCGTTCCGCCACTCCCGGCGTGTTGGTGAGGTTCCGCACATCGCCTTTTTCCGCGGGCACGGTGACGATTTCGCCATGCGCTTCAAACACCGCGCGGGCGCCGGTGGGAGAAATGTGCGCGCTCATGAGCTTGGCGCTGTCGGCCTTCTCAAAACGGGGGCGGACCTGCGGCATGTCGCCCGCCACGTTGATGGACACATCGTGCGATTTGCCGGAATGCAGATCGTAAATGTGAATCGAGCCAAACTGCTCGTAAACAATCCCGCCCGGACCGGCCGAGGCGGACTTGAGATCGAAGCCGTCATTCTTAAAGAGGGCCTTCACTTGCTGGGTTTTGGTATCGAAGGAAAACAGCGTGACCGGACCCTCGCGATCGGAGAGGAAGTAAATACGATCGCCAATCCACATGGGATCAAAATCGTTGGAACCTTCGCGGGGAATGCGCGTGACGCTGGAATCCGCCAGATCGGCAATCCAGATGGGCGCGGCCCTCCCACCCCGATAGTGCTTGATGGCAACATAGGCATCGATGGCGCCGAGACGCCGATTCCAGCGCGGGACGTAAGCAAGGTGGCTTCCGTCCGCAGAGTATGAGCCTTCTACTCCCATCGGTAGGGGCAGCGGACTGGGGAAACCGCCGGTGGCAGGAACGGTGTAGAGTTTTTCAAAGCGCGAATAGCTGCTGCGCGTGCTGCGGAACAGGATGCTGCGGCTGTCGTTCGTCCAACCCACCGCCACATCGGGGTCCGGATGGTAGGTGAGGCGCCGTGGTTCGCCTCCCGTGGCGGCCACCACGTAGACGTCATCGTTCCCATCGTAATTCCCCGTATAGGCGACCATGCTTCCATCCGGTGAGAAGATGGGATGGCTGAGGATTCCGCTGCCCGTCACCAGGCGCTGGGCGTCGCCGCCGGTGCGATTGACAATCCAGATGCCTCCGCCAAAAGCGAAAGCTATCTGCGTCTTGCTGAGAGTGGGGCTTTGCAGCAGCAACGGCCCGGAATCCGCCGCGAATGTAAGAATGGAAGCGAAGAGAACGGAAATACCTGCCAGCAGTAAGCGACGCATAGAATCTCCAAAGTGAAGCAGTAAAATCGCATGAGGCGCCATGGATACCAAAACCCCATCGGCGCAGGAAGCGGAGATTATCCCAGATTTCCATCCCGGACTCCACCCTCTAACCCAAATCTTTCACAGCCATGATAACAGTCTCGGAACGAGCAGAAGCTTTTCCAGCAAAGGCGCAAAGTCGAAGAAGGCCCGAAGAGAACAAGAAAGATGTTCTTTGCGGGTCTTTGCGGCTTGGCGTCTTGGCGCGAGGTTGTTCATTTTTTGGCATCAACATAATGGCAGAGCGAGATCTTTTCAAGATTTCCCGGCTCTCGATCGGGGCTAATAACGTCCTCAGATTTCGCAGATTTCACGGATTCATTTCTGCCCTCAGCCGGCCCCCTGCACCTGCCCTGATTCCCAACAGGCTGATGAAAAGGTCTTTGGAGCGCTGTCGTAACGCCGGGGTCCAGCCGGCAACTCCATTGAATTCAAAAAGAGCCGGCAAGATGCCGGCGCGACAGAGGGCGTCGCGACGACTTTTTCATCCGCCTGCTAAATCCCCCGCCGCCAATCTCACCTCGTCAATCCCGCCCCAGGATGCCGCCTCCACGCCCCCATAGCACACCAACATGCGCTATTAATGTCAAGGTAAATGCACCAGCGTTAGAGGCTACAAAATGCCGCGGCGGAAAAGGAAAAAGAGTTTAAGGCAGGGGGCGTTCACGGGGTAGTCACGGTCAATCCGATTCGGATTGACCGTGGGTTCTTCTTGCATAGAATCGCGCGGAGTAATCCGGCTGCGCGCCGGATCACTCCGCCGCTTTTCGCCATCAGAAGTTAATAGTACGTTGAGATTCCCCGTAATGAAGCGCCGAGTAAGGCAAACTACGCCTGACTCTGCATTGCAGTACGGTATAGTTTCCCCCGCGAGCGGACCCGGACTTTTCCCCGGCGCATTTCGTGCGAACACAGGGATGCGCCGTTGCGGGTTCTTCCCGTGAGCGGGGAGGGGCGTTAGTTTGAATTGCCGGGGGAAACCTTAACCAATACTACTACTATTCCACCACGATGCCGGCGATACCGACGATGATGCCACTCGGCACGAGGCGTGCTCGTGGCGGTTGCAGGCGGAGGGCACACGGCGCCCAAAGTAAATGCCAATAACAATGCAGCCAAAATACGTTTATACATGATTTTCCTCTCGCGCGATGGGTTACTCAGGGGGACCTCAATATCTCAACCTCGATCCTCCCTGCGGCCGTAAAGCCGGAAACGTCAAATCACTTATGTGAACTAGAATACGAAGGGCATCCTCGCGTCAGGGCGCCCTCCATGTTCCGATCGGACTTGCTTATTGCGCGGGCGGAGCCTTTCGCACCGGCGCGTGCTTTGCCGCCGGCGGAGGCGCCCAGTATTGGGGATCGGCGTCGATCCAGGATTTCCCGACGGTGCTCCATTCCGGAATCACCATCCAGAGGTTGTCCTCGACGCTGGCCACGCTCTCCTCGGAAAGCTTCCTCATCTGGGCCTTTCCCTCGTCGCCCAGCGCCGCGCCGAAATCCTTCTCACGCCCCAAGGCCATGTCCTCTTCCTTGAGGGACGTCATCGGCACCAAGAGAAGATAGGCGTCCGTCACACCCGCCAGGCCTTCATAAGTCGCCCAGGGGGTGTTTTGGCCGATCTTGAGGTTGACGTCTTGATAAAGCTTGGTCATTTCCTTGAACTGCCCCATGTGACCGGGGTGAATATGGAAGATGATCACCTCCCAGTAATGGGAGTGCGGTAGGTCCGCGGCGGCGACGTTGTAGCTGAGGTCGGGGCGGTAACGCCAGATGCTGTAGTGGACCTCGGATACGTAAAGGCCCTCGCGGGCATCCAGCGCGTCTAACTTAGCGTCGGTGGCGGCGTCGCCGAGGAGCCACTCCTCGTTCTTTTGCAGCGCCTCGAAAGAATCGTGGCCGGAGAGGTAAAGCGCTCGCGGTGAGCCCGTCAGGGACTCCATCCCCAGGACGTGCGTCGGGTCCTTGAGTTGCTGCGACAAGGCAGCGGATTCGGAAGCAAATTTGTCGTAGGGTCCATCCTCGTAGGGTTTTATGTTGTCCGTTTGGATGTTGAGAATGTTGGGCGGCGGAACGGCCGGAGTTTGGGCCTGTGCGGCCAGGGAGCCTGCCAGTGCCAGGGACAATCCGGCGATGGAACAAAGCCATTTCTTCATGTCTGCCCACCTCCAGGGGGCCAGAAGGGGAATTGCGCAAGAGGAAAGAATCGAAACCTGCGAATACTTCTTTCCCGCAACCGTTAGCCGGGTCTGGGATGGTGTGACTCCTCAGGCTCGGCCGGGAGATGATTCGGCAACGAACCGACCCAGCCTCTTGCGGACTTAGCATCCTCGCCTCAAAGTGAATTGTCTGTTCAATTTTATACACCCCGAGCAGGCGTAGCCGACCCGAAAGCAAGCCGCGTAGCGGCGGGGCGCCGCGGCGACCCGGCCATGCCGGGCCTGAATATCGCCACATCCAAGAGTGTTTTCAGGCGGGCGGTTCGCGAACCGCCCCTGCGGCGCGCTCGGAAATTGGCGATCCCGCAGAACCGTTTCCTACCGGCAGGAAACTGGAAAGAAAAATCAAACATAATTTCCTCATCGAAAGCAAATTCGTGGGCATCCCCCTCGACCCTGGCCCTCAACGAGCTAGGCTATAGGATGGAGAACGGTGTCGGGGTGAAATGGCGCAGGAGGGCAAGATCTCAGCTTCCGAGTGCATGAGAGTCCTAGGTCCGAAGTCGGGGCTCCGGAGTCCGAAATCAACAATTCTCAATTCCTGACCCGGGGGCGGAATCCCGAGTCCTATACGTCACTGACACGTGGCACCTGATACCTGGTCGCTCGTAAAGGAAATCGAAATGACGAAAAAGGAGCTTGCTGTGGTCCTGCGGATCCAGCAGCCTTCCCATGGCCCGGTTTATGGATGGAGCGATTCCCAGCCGGCCTCCTCATGCTGAATCGGCCAATGCGTGTTTATTAAGGCGGAACCACCGGACGAACGGTTTTTCACTTATGCCTCTTGCCATTTGCCCTTTGCCTTTTGGGCTTCTTTTGCAGAGGAATGCCAGATTAGAGGCTTTGCCTTTTGACTTACGTTTGCAACTTCACCCCCGGGAATTTACGAATCGAAGCTCGCTGGCGTATAATCAATGGTCCGGGGCAACCACCAAACTGTTGCCTATGGGAAATTCCGCGGTCAGCGATGTGCCTATCTGCTTGGGCCTTGGCTGATGGCTGAAAGCTGAATGCTGAGAGCTGATAACCTATGCCTGCACGAACTCTTTACGAAAAAGTCTGGGACGCTCACGTCGTTGCCGAGGAGCCGGGCCAGCCGGCGGTGATCTACATTGACCGCCATCTGGTGCACGAGGCCACATCCCCGCAAGCTTTTTCCGGCCTTAGGGTGGCGGGGCGCAAAGTGCGACGTCCTGACCTGACCTTCTCGGTGATGGACCACTCCGTGCCCACCAAGAATCGTCATCTCCCCATGGTGGATGAAATCGGGGCGGCGCAGATGGCAGCTCTGGCGCGCAACTGCCGCGAGAATGGGATATTGCTTTTCGACATGATGAGTCCCAATCAGGGCATCGTCCACGTCATCGGGCCGGAATTGGGAT
>PLWR01000409.1 GCA_003165615.1 Acidobacteriota bacterium
GCACGTCAAGCTCCGCCAGCACGGCAGCGGTCTGGCGAATGCGTGAGGCTTCAGCACCTACCTGGCGGCGGATGCCCACAAAAAGGTCGCGCTCAAGGGTATGGCTGCGTTCTTCCGCATCGAGGATCTTCACTTCCAGTTCTTTCANNAGCGTCTGCTTGCGCTCATAATCCGTCGGCGCCAGGTGCATGTTGGCCTTGGAGATTTCAATGTAGTAGCCAAAGACGTTGTTGAAGCGCACCTTGAGCGAGCCGATGCCGGTGCGCTCGCGCTCGCGCATTTCGATTTGGGCGAGCAGGCGCTTGGAGTTCTGGCCGAGGTCGCGCAGTTCGTCGAGCTCCGCGTGAAAGCCCGGGCGGATCATTCCGCCCTCGCTCAGCAGCACCGGCGGCTCCGGATGAATCGATTTCTCCAGCAACTCGTGGACATCGGCCAGCTCATCGAGTTGCCCGTGCAGCTCACCGATACGGTGCGCCTGAAAATGCTTCAGATAAGTCCGCAGAATCGGCAGCGGGCGGCCGGATTGCTTCAGTGCCAGCAATTCGCGGGCGTTGGCCGTTTCCAGAGTAACCTTGCTGAGCAGGCGTTCGAGGTCCTGGATGACGCCCAACACGCGGCGCAACTCTTCCCGCGCGATGGTGTTTTTCGCCAGCTCCTCGACGGCATCCAGCCGCGCCTCCAGCTCCCCGCGGTCGATGGAGGGTCGCAGCATCCAGGTCTTGAGTTTGCGCGCCCCCAGCGAAGTTGCGCAGTGATCGAGCACGCCCAGCAGCGTTGCGGCGCGCGATTCCCCGAAGGCCGGCTCCAGCAATTCCAGGTTGCGCAGCGTGGAGGGGTCAAGCACCAGCGAGTCCTGCTGTTGATAGAAACGGATGCCATCGAGATGCGTCAGGGAGCCGCGTTGCGTTTCGCGCACATAGTGGAGAATGGCGCCCGCCGCGGCCACGGCAAAGGGGTGGCCCTCCAGACCGTAACCCGCCAGGGTCGCCACGCGGAAATGGTCGCGCAGCAGGCGCGCGCCGTACTCATCGCCGAATACCCACTCATCGAGCGCCGTTTGCGTGACGATTGCGCCGCCGGCCGCCCGGCCTTCAAGAGGACTGGGCGTGCCCGAAGCCAGCAAGAGTTCGCTCGGCCGCATGCGGTCGAGTTCATCGCGCAAACGCGTCAGGCATTCGTCCCCGCAAAATTCCGTGGCGCGGAAATCGCCGGTGGAAAGATCCACCAGGGCCAAACCCGCCGCTCCGTTGCGCCTCACCACCGAGGCCAGAAAGTTGTTCTCCCGCGGCTCCAGCACTTGCGAATCAATGGCCGTGCCCGGCGTTACCACGCGCGTTACTTCGCGCTTGACGAGCTTTTTGGCCACGCGGGGGTCTTCCATCTGGTCGCAAATCGCCACCCGGAAGCCGCGCCGGATGAGCTTGGCGATATAACCCTCGGCAGCGTGATAGGGCACGCCGCACATGGGGATCGGCGTGCCTTTCTCCTTGTTGCGGGAGGTGAGGGTGATCTGGAGTTCTTTCGCGGCCACCACAGCGTCTTCAAAAAACAGCTCATAGAAATCGCCCAGGCGAAAGAGCAGCAAGGCGTTCGGATGACGCTGCTTGATGGCGCCGTACTGGCGCATGAGGGGTGTAGAGAATTCTTCCATGGGTGCGGAGGACTCGCCTGGTTATTATAGCTTGCCCGGCGCGTGAACCCGCAAGAGCGTTTCTGCGATCAAGAGGGTTTGGTTGGGGTTGGCTTGTCGAATACAAACAACGTCTGCGGCGAAGGGATGTGACGAATGTCAGCAAGGTTTCGATATTTCTGGTCAAAATCCAAGCCGTAGCCGACCACGAACACATCAGGAATCTCAAAGCCTATGTAGTCCGCTTCCACGGGAAGAATGCGGCGCGAGTGCTTATCGAGCAACGCCGCGAGCTTCAGGCTGGCCGGATCGTGCGCACTCAGCACTTCCTGCAAATAGCTGAAGGTGCGGCCCGTGTCGAGAATGTCTTCCACCACCAGTACGTCGCGGCCTTCGATGCTGACGTCGAGGTCCTTGGTGATCTTCACTTCACCTGAGGATACCGTGCCGGAGCCGTAGCTTTGGATGCTCAAAAAATCGACGGTACAGTGGATGGATATCCGCCGGACGAGGTCCGCCATGAAAACCCATGCGCCTTTTAATACGCCCACCAGATGCGGAGTCTTGCCCTGGTAATCTTCGGAAATAGCGGCGGCGAGCTCCGTGATGCGCGCCTCAATCATCGCCGCATCCAGCAAAATGGGCAGGTCGGACCCGAGGGGAAGATCGTTCATATGCGTTCACCGTTGACGCTTTGGAGAGCTATCTGCTACATTGAAGAATTGCACGAAAGGAGTTTCCGTGGCAAGTCACAAATCTGCACTGAAGCAAATTAAGCAAGTCGAGAAACGCACCGTACAGAATCAGGCGCACACATCGCGGCTGCGCAACCAGATTCGCAAGTTTCGCGCCGCGCTGAAAACGAAGGACAAAGCCGCCACGCTGGCGCTGCTGAAGCCCACACTGACTTTGATCGATCACTCCGTCCACAAAGGCATCCTGCATGCCAACACGGCCGCGCGCTACAAGTCGCGGCTGACGCTCGCTTTCAACGCGCTGGCGTAGTGTGGATCGGGCCATTGGTTCATCGGGTCATCGGATCATTTAAAGACTGCCTTTTGCCGTTGGTCCATTTTCCGTCGCAAGTGATTTTGCGGGGTGGGAAGAATAAGGCCATAGACGATTGGCAAATGACAACTGACTACGGACATCGGAGTACTTTTCAATGACCCGATGACACGATGATTCAATGGCCCGATCATCTAGCTCTCCGCCGACGGCAGTGGAACTTCGCCCCCAAGGGCCACGTCGCCTGAGACTTCCTTACCCACCACAATTTGCCAAACCAGAAACTCCAGCAGGATTCTGGAATCCTTCCAGGAAGACTTAATCCCTAAATCCGCGCGGCGGACAGCGCGCATGGCCTGCAACAATTCCTCGCGGGGGTAGTTCTTTTGTGTTAACGGCGCAATCTCCGAGGTTGAATAAGGATTCGCGCCATGCGACCAGCCGCCGCGGTTTCCGTAGCTCGCGACGCCCCGCAGGGCCTGGCGGAACAGGTCACCGATACACCAGAGAATCAGAGTTTCCGCCACCTTGCTGGCCAGCAACTCGCGCAGCGTGGCCAGCGCCACGGCGCACTTGCGTTCGCCCATGGCGCGCAGCAGCTTGCCGATCTCGCGCTCTTCGCGAAACGCGACAATCACATCCAAATCCGCCGCTTCCACACGCTTGATGCCCGGGCGCGCCGTCAGGAGTTTTTCCAGCTCCGTGCGCATCCAGAGCAGGTTGACGGCAGAGGGACCGGCCGCCGAGCGCGAATCCCGACTGATTTCAAACTTCCCGGCAATTTCTTCTGCCAGGCCGCCGGCAATTGCCACGCCCGCGTGCTGGAGGAAATGCTCCACCCAATCCGCGGCCTCGCGGCGGTCAGGCGAGCGCAACTCCACGAGTTGGGCCTTTTTTTCCAGCACCTGGATGAAACGCCGACGCCGGTCCGGTTCCGTAGCCAGAAAAACCACCGTGGAAAAAGGAGAGGGGCGTTCCATGTACGCGCGAAGCGGCTCCACATCTTCGTCGCCGGCTTGCTTGAAATCTTCCGGGTCGGAAATGAGCAGGAAATTGTGGCCCCCCAGCATGGGCATCTGCTCCGCGCCTTCGAGCGCCCGTGCAAGTTCCCCGGCAGCAAATTCCAGTTCCGTCAAACACCATTGCCGCGAATCCTCCGGAATGGAGTTCACCACTGCCTTGCGGCATTCCTCCTGAAGGAAACGGTCGGGGCCACGCAGGAAATACGCCGCTCCCACCGGACCCTTGCGCAACGCTGTCATGAATTCAGTAGGCCGCATCGAAAAGAGTTTAACGGCTAAGAACGGATTGCGGAAGCGAATTATGAATCATAGGTGAATGACCACGATTTCGGGATGATTCCCGGTGCGCATCGTGGGCCCCCAGAGGCCGGTGCCGCTCGTGGTGTAGAGCGTGTAATCTCCTTCCACATGCAAGCCATGGTAATACCTTCCAAACATCAGCCGGGTAATGAATTGAATTGGGAAAATCTGCCCTTGATGAACGTGTCCTGAAAGCTGTAGGTTGATGCCGGCCGCCTTGGCCGGCGCGACCTGGGTGGGGCTGTGGTAGAGCAAAATCGAGGGCCGGGCCGGGTCGAAACCGGAAAGCGTGGCCATCTTCTCCGCAAAGCCCAAGGCTTGGCCACGCTCCGGATAGCTGATCCCGATCACTTGCAGCCCGTCGATGACCACCCTTTCGTCATTCAATACCTGAACCGGAGTCGTGCGCAGCGCTGCGCATGAGCGCTCCACTCCCAAATAGGTTTCGTGATTTCCCGTCACAAAATAGATTCCCTGGGGCGCAATCAACCGGTTGAGTGGAGCCACCAATTGCTCGAGATTTCCGACGGCTCCGTCAAACAGGTCGCCGGTGATCAAAACCATCGCAGGGTTTTGCGCATTGACCCTGGCCACGACGCGCGAGAGGAATTTGGCGCCCAGGATTCGCCCCAGATGCACGTCAGAAAGTTGCACCAGGGTCTTGCCTTGCCAGCCGGGCGGGAGATTCTTGATGTGGACGTCAATTTCTACAAGGCGCGGGTGGTAGGCGTTCCAGACACCATAGGCGGAATAGATGAGGGTCAGCCCCACTGCCACCAGCCCGAACCACGGGAGATTGGGGCTTCGACCGAACAGCCGAATGACGCCCTCAGCAGTCCAGGCGAGCGCGAATGCCGTGAGCAGCGTCAGCCCTACACCAAGCCAAAGCGAGGAACAAACATAGAGCACCCGGGTAAGCAGACCGTCATTCCAATGGGCCAGGAAGGATGAGGCGATGAAGCTCAGCGGAAGCGCGAAGAGAATCAGGGCCAGCGCCGTGCGGTGCTCGAACGCGGCGAGGCCAAAGAAATGCAGGACGGACACGTAGGCAAAATAATGGCCGAGGAAAAGTATCGAAAGGGCGATGAGAATGAATGGGGGAATAAGGATAATACCTCTTTACATAATATGTAATTATCTAAAACGCGCGCAGCGCCGGCTCAGGGATGTTCCTGGGAATCCGCCGCCTTGGGGGCATGAGGGGCAGGGTCTGGCGCCGGCATGTGGCACTGGCCGTCGAAGAACCCTCCGGGGTCGACCAGCAGGCAGGGAGTGTAGATGTCGCCCAGCACAATGCCGTGTTCTTTGATTTCGAGGCGTTCCTTGGCGTGAACCGTTCCTTTCACTTTGCCGGTAATGCTTACCACCCGGGATTGGATTTCCCCTTCCACTTCTCCCTGGTCGTGAACCACCACGGCGCCGTCGGAAACAATCTCCCCCTTGAAGTGGGCGTTCAGCCGGATGAGCCCGCCCGTGACTTTCATCTTTCCTTCCAGTTCCACCCCGGGCTCCAGCCAGCCGACCCAATCATCCGGCAAGTCGGAGAGTTCGCGACGACGTGTTGTGGGTTTGGTCATGCCGAATGCCATTTCGCCCTCCTGAAGGCAGTGAATAGTGAATAGTGAACAGTGAATAGTCTATAGTCAAGAGCTGTAAGTGGTTGGCAATTGGGTACTCAGAATTCGTCGCTGGCCACCCGCCACTGTTCACTATTCACCATTCACCGCTCTTCTTCACTGCCTTTTCACAATCCATTCGTATATGCGATTCAGGTCTTCCGCGGAAAAATAGCTGATTTCGATCTTTCCGCGCTTCTCATCTCCCTGCACTTTGACGCGTGTGCCGAGGGTGCGTTCCATCTCCAGCACCGCCGCGCGCACATTGGGGTCCAGTTTGGGAGCCTCCTTCGCATCTTGCTTTGCCGGCTTCGACCCGCGCAAGGCCACGAGGTTTTCCGCTTGCCGTACCGACATCCCTTGCTTCACGATCATTTTAGCCAGTTGCAATTGCGCTGCGGCGGATTCAAGCCCCAGCAGCGCCCGCGCGTGCCCCGCGGAAATCGCCCCTTCCGTGATCATCTGCTGCACTTCCGGGGGCAAACGCAACAACCGCAGAGTATTGGTGATGGTGGAGCGGTCCAGTCCCAGGTGTGCGGCGATTTCCTCGTGGCTCAATCCGTGTTTCTGTTGCAGCGCCGCATAGCCCTGCGCCGCCTCAATCTGATTCAGGTCCTCGCGCAGGAGGTTTTCCGTCAGCGCCCATTCCAGCGCGTCGCGGTCGCCGACTTCGCGCACCACGGCGGGAATTGTCGTGAGCCCTGCCTGCCCCGCCGCACGCCATCGCCGCTCACCCGCGATCAGTTGATAGCGTCCGTCGGCGCGGCGCAGCAGCACGGGCTGCACCACGCCTTTGGCCCGGATCGAATCCGCCAGCTCTTTCAGCTTGTCCGGCGCAAACGTGTGCCGAGGCTGGAAGGGGTTGGCGTCAATCTGGTCAATCGCGACTTCCGTCGTTCCCGTTGACGTGGTCTCAACGGTGCGCAGCAGCGCGTCAAGTCCGCGCCCCAACGCCTTTCTGGTCATGATTGATGACCTCCTTGGCTAAATCCAGATAGCTGGTGGCACCCTTGCATTCCGCGTCGTAGAGAAAGATCGGTTTGCCGAAACTCGGCGCTTCCGCCAGCCGCACGTTGCGCGGGATGACGGTGGAAAAAACCTGGTCACCGAAGAAGTCGCGCAAGTCGTCCCGCACCTGGCGCGAAAGATTGGTGCGCTCGTCGTACATGGTCAAAAGGATTCCTTCCACCGCCAGACGCGGATTGTGCGAGCGGCGAATGCGAATCAGTGTGTCGATCAGCTCGCTGACGCCTTCCAGCGCGAAGTATTCGCACTGCACGGGGACAATCACCGTGTCCGCCGCCACCAGCGCGTTGAGCGTCAGCAGATCGAGCGACGGCGGGCAGTCGAGCAAAATGAAGTTAAAATCGTTGCGCAGGTCGATCATCTTCTTGCGCAGCACCTGTTCGCGTTCCGGCTGGTCCACCAGTTCCACGGGAGCGCCCACCAGATTCTTTTCCGAAGGGATCAGGTGCAACCCTTCCACCGCACATTTCAGGACCAGGTCCTTGAGGGGCACATCGTGCATCAAGGCGTGGTAAATCGAGCGGCGTGCGGGGTCGCGGGGGAATCCCAGTCCGCCCGTGGTGTTCGCCTGGGGATCGCAGTCCATCACCAGCGTCCACATGTCCTGCTTGGCCAGCGCTGCCCCTAAACTGATGGCCGTGGTGGTCTTGCCGACTCCGCCCTTCTGATTCGCTATCGCGATGACTTTTCCCAATTCATTTCCCGGACTTCTGGATTTGCGGTGAATCTAACAGAGCCAGCCATTATACGCAAGTTGAGGTGGCCAAAGACATCGGGTGATCCGGTGATCGGGTGATTTGCGATTGGTCCATCGGGTCATCGGTTCATCGGGCCATTTGGCGATTTAGCGATTTGTGATTGGTGATTGAGCCATTGTTCTACCGATTCAGCTCTGCCGAGTCCTGTCTTTTCCGTCTTTCAAATCCGCCTTTTCAAATTTGCGGTCCCGGCATGTAGCTCCTGATTCCCCCTTTCTCAAATCTGCTATCTCAAATTTGAGATCAGCCGCCTGCTCCCGACTTCTTGAACCTGGAATCTTGAGTTTGCGATTCCCAACCGGGTTCGGTCCTCCCCGTACCCTCATCCTGCGCCCTTAGCTGTCATCCTGAGCAGCAGCGAAGGACCTCGCCCTGCCCGCGGTTTTGAGTTTTCGATCTCAGATTTGCGGTTTCCGCAATCGGCAATGCATTCATCTTCTCACCTCAGACCGTCGATAACCGATACGGGGAAGTGTGGGCGGCCCGATTGATTGTAAATGGGCCGTGCTCGTGTGGGATTGTTTTGCTCATCCTTGCGCGCGCTCCTGTCGCTGACCGATGCGGGGAAGTGGGTCATGCGGGGCGATATGGCACGCCACTCCTGGCCGCGGTCGGGGAAGTAGCACGACCATCCCATCGGCAAACCCAAGGCGGCAGAACTCACAATTCAGAATTTCTCATTTCCTCAACCTATATCCTTTATTTTCAATAACTCATCGTAAAAATGAGTTAACTCCTTTATTTTCATAAACTCAGTGGGAGCACTTTTTTGCCCCTTTGTTTTCAATAACTCATTGGGAGCAACCTTCATTTTTAACATTTTTTTGTGTATGCCATCTAAACACGATTTTCGTCCGCATAACTTCCCTGTTTTCAAACACTTGATTTTCTGCGCGAACCATCCGAATCCTCGCCTTCCATCGCTAACGTCAATCTTTCCATGCACTTATTGGGTTCGCGGTCCATTTCCAATGCTTTTTCCTCACGGGCCTGGAGTTTAATCATCACGAGAAAACTGGTGAAGCGCCGAACGTGGCCGGAATCCGGGATCTTCATCCCTCCCACCGTGCAGGTCGATCCATGCCGTGGCCCCGGCACGCCGCGGGGCGTCGGGATTTCGATTCTCTCCCGGCGGCGCTCGCCGGTCGAAGTTGTGAAAAAGTCCCTGAACGAGCAAAAGCATCTCGCGCAAAGGCGCAGAGGCCGAAAAGAAACTAAAGGAGTTGTTTATTCCGAATCTCAGCGTCTCTGCGCGAAATTGTTCATTTTTTCACAGCTTTGTCGTCAAGAGGGGGGGTGAGTCCGCCCCTACCGATGCGGGACGCCGGCGCTTAGCCAAAGGCCATTCCCCGCCACTGACGCCGCCTCCCGTCCCCACTCCTCTAGTCTAATGACTAGCCCAGGGTAACTGTCAATGAAATTGTGGTTGTGGAGGGCAATATTTTAGAAATAGTAGGCAAATTGCCCGCCCCATTTTCTACCGGTAGGAAAGTGTTACGCGAGGCCGCCGAATTCCGGGTGTTCCGTGGGGGTGTCGTAGATGCGGTTCGCGAACCGCCCAACCTCATAATATGTCGTGGGGAGCGTGGATGTCATGCCCTTGCTTATCGGGCATGAGAAAAGCCCAAGATCAGCACTACAATAACCTGGCTACCCGCTTGCACAATCCGTTCTTTGCTCCATTGAAAAGGTCTTTTCTATTCTTTGAACTTTGGAAATTTTTTGCGTATTGCAGCGACGAGGTCGTAGTTACTTCGGCTTGTGCAACGTGCAGGCGTGTGTGGGGCACACGAGTGAAGTCTATATATTTGTCATGGGGCCTCATCCATTGTGGTAATTCCTTGTGGTAAGCGGCTCCGCTGCGCCGCTCTGCGGAAAGGCTCCGCCTTTCCGGGCCGTGCTTATTATTGAATTTCTTGGTGAGACTGCGCCTCACCTATTTCGATGGCTACCATTTCGAGGGATAATCCGTGCCTCTCCATCACCAGCGTCGCGCATGATCGCCTGCCGGTGTTTCGCACGGACGCGCTAAAGAAAATCGTGTGCGCGGCGTTGGACGAGGCGCGCCACTCCGCTGGGTTCGCGCTCTTTGCTTATGTGATCATGCCCGACCACTTGCACCTGATCACTGACGGGGCGCTCGAGCCCTCAGATACTTTGCGTTTCGTCAACGGTATCTCCAGCCATCGGGTAATTTCGTACTTGAAGGAAAAGCACTAAACCACTTCCCTCGCGAAGCTGAGAGATGCCAAGAAAGCGCGCGGCCATGCCTACTCGTTGTGGGATGGACACTCGCACGTTTTACCGCTTTTTAGCGAAAGCTTCTTCATGCAGCGGGTGAACTACATTCATCAAAACCCGGTGCGAGGGGGATTGGCCGAGCGTGCCGAGGATTATCGATGGTCGAGCCCGCGTTGCTGGAGCCCGTGGCCTCGGGAAGACGAACCCTGCTGATGGATTTGGACAAGATCGCTTGGCGGCGGCCCCGATGATGGGCTGGCCAGCGGCTCCGCCGCGCTGCTTTGCGGAAAGGCTTCGCCTTTCCGGGCGACACCTCTCTTCCCATTTCTTTTCCGCCCGGCGAGGCGTAGCCTCGCCGGAAAAAGGGAAAAGGGGGCCACCGTTTCGGAAAGGCAGAGCCTTTCCGCAGAGCGGGGCGGCAGAGCCGCGCAGGTAATCGCCCCAAGGGAAAATGTGGGTGTCGCATGGAGAATATAACACCCCGTCACGAAAGGCCCCTTCGGGGCCTGCGGATTCTTGGCCCGCCCAGGACTATGATGGAAGCGTGCCGTTGCGTCTTTGATTCTTGCCCCGCTTGTCGTAAACTCAGTTTGATCTGAAACAGCGTCAAGAGGGAAGACATATGGGTAGCAGTGTTGATTCGCGCCGGATAGACAACGTCTTGCGCAGACACCGAGGTGACCTCCTCGCCGACCTTCGCGCAGACAACTCAACGAAGTTGGTCAGGAGCAAGCGTAGCGCGACCTGTTCCGTAGGTCCGCGGCTTTTCTCGCCCGCTCAATCCAATCTTGCGATTCGGCACCAGCCCGCGAAGCGGGCGAAAGATCGTCACTGCTGTCCAAGATAATC
>PLWR01000248.1 GCA_003165615.1 Acidobacteriota bacterium
ACTCAATCCTCCCTTGAATGGCATTCTTATACCATTCGCTGAATCTTGAGTCTTAACTGTTTGTCTCAAAAATGGGGACAAGTCCACTTTTTCATCTCAACCATTTCGAGATAAGTTTCGAGCGGAAGCCGATCTTCAACCTCAACATCAAGAGACCGCTTGTGCGCATCGGCTTTCACGGTCTTATCTGTTACCCCCTTATCCCAATACGCTCCTTTTGCCTCCCCATGAATGACCCGAAACACGTCAAATATATATCTTCGGATCTCTGACACTATGTCCTTGAGTTTGATATCCGCTTCCTTGATTCGCTCTTCTGATTGCTCTTGTTCCCAGTCTTCCATGCCCTCTGGCTTGAAATCGGAATACTTTGTCTTAATTATCTTGCAAAGGCGAAAGTAGTACTCCGGCGGTCCGCCTGAGCCAAATGGGACCTGAAAGGCTGCTTTGATTTCACCTGGCTTGCTTGATTCGAGGAAGTCAATAATTGGAGTCAGGTACTCCTCAATTTCGATCATCATATCCTCGACTTCCATCTCCCGGGCATCCGCAGCGGTGTTGGCCTCCCAGTACTTAACCAGCGCCCCCAGAAGCATGATGTAAGCCTGAACAGCAACGTTCGTGCAAAGGTTTCCGTCCCTACCGCTCTCCCACTCTGTTAGGTTGGCGGTTCGTATGAACCCAAAGAACTGATTGAGCGCTGATCGTGCCCGGTCTAACGTCTCGGCATCAGTCTGGCCACAAAGCGCACCCAGGTCGTAATTCGTGTTGTTAAGAAGTGCTCGGCCGAGAAGGCCTGAACGCCGCAGGGCACCCTTTAGAGCTGGGATGGTCAGGCAAGTCTTATTTGTCGATGGCAGCCCCTGTTGGGTGATTCGATTGAAGAACGGCTCTCCTACATCTGCATTTAGGCAGTTGATTAGCCGCGCCCCGATCGCGCCGATACGTTCGCTTGGGATCGTGGACCCCCACTTCAGTTCACCCTCAAGATCATCGAGCAAGTGCTTGGGTGCAGATTTCTGCTCATGATTGATCGTGACGAAAAGATTGGCTTCTTCTGATTTCGGCAGCGCCTCGAAGGCAACAACTATCACATTCTGGTCGAGATACTTATCATCAATTGGAGAAAATCCGTACAGGCGGTGTTGGCCATCAATAATCCACGCGGACCTATACCGGTCTGGCAGAAAAAGCCGTCCGTAGGTGATGTCGGCAGCTTCGTCATGGGTGATTTTGTCGAAGCGAACGCCGCGAGTGAAGTTGATGATGAGGCTATTTGGAAAATAACCCCCCGCTTTGATGAACTCCCCAATGTTTCGCATCCTGGACCGGCTCACGAGCCGTTGATATGTCGGTGCGCCTTCAGGGTCATTCAGTGAACGATGATTGACAAAAGAAATCTTCAGGAGATGCCTGGGTGTTGTCACAAAGCAATAAAAGACCCTTCCACCTAACTTGCCTTTGATAGCGGGGACAGCCTTTCCGCTGAGTTGAGGAATCTGCTGGTCCTTCAAAAACTCTGCAAGGAATTGATACCGGGCTGCTTTTCCGAGATGTTCCGCAATTACAGCGTAGTAGCGGAGTTCCTTTTCTGTAATGACCCGGATGTTTTCACCAACCGCTCGCTCTTTATCCGGGCCAGACCAAATAATGTTCTCGGTAACAAAGAGCCAAATGAATTTCAGCTTGAGGTCCGAGCCGTAGTGCTTGCGCACCGCGTTCGAAATCGGCCCCTTCAGGTTGGCAAATTCCTCGATGTCCTTCTGCAAGCTGCGACGCGTTAGTTTTTCTGACGCCTTACATTCAGCGACGATAACCGTTTCATCGTCCTTCCCAAACACGTCGATTTGCTTCCGCAGTGGTTCCGCGCCCCTCCGCTCGATTAGTATTGTAAAATCTCGCCCTTCATTTATCTCGGGGTAACCTAGCTTGAACAGAAGCATCCAGAATCGGTTTTCGAGCCTTTCGTCAATTTCCTTTTCGCGCTTGACCTTGGTAACCCGCGTCAGCTTCCTGTCAATCTGCCACCCATTAGCCTCGTGCTCCGGAATAGCGTCGGCAGATACGGATTTTTCGTCGAACACCTTTCGCTTGCGGACAGCTTCTCTGCGAATTCGCCCCGGTTCGGTTAGCAGCGGACCGAGGTAATAATCTGCGGCAGTGTCCTGCTTCATTCGGGATTCCTCGATGGAGTTGACCATGACACCCAGCCATCCAGAAATCCTCAGGACGGCAAAAGGTTGGCTCAATTAGACTGCCACTCAGCCTGCTAGTTAAGCCCCTGACGCCAGAATCGTCGAGCGCTCTCCCGCCAGCGTTTGGCTATTGCCGCAATTGGGCTTTCTGCCTTCCCCCTATGGCCTTCTTCTCTGTTTCAGGAAAGCCCCACCCTTTGGATCGGTGGTGAGACGTGTCCGTAGGTTTCATCCGTCAGTTGACGGACTAATGATATTGTTCCCCGGCGGGGATCGCGGCAGTCTTGACGCCGATGTAACCGTAACGTCTACGGGAACCGGTAAAAAGGGGGAGCATGGTTGGTCCACGAATTCTGCTTGCAACATTCTTCATAGGGGCACAGGTGTTATCAGGGCCGCCGTCCCGCGACCAAATGTTTTACGTTCCGGAGAATCCTCAATACACAATTTGTGACTCGGCGATCGACTCCCTTCGCTTCACCGCGGATAAGACCTTGCGGCGTGACGAGCACGGGCACCTGGTTTCGATTTCCACCTTCGTTGACTCGGACGGCCAGATCATGCGCTGGCATGCCTTCGGCAATCTGGAAGGCCCCGGCTGGGCCTCCAACGCCGTCGGGGGCGCTTACGAGATGTATACGATGGGCGCTTTCCTGCACCGGCCCGAGTGGCAAACGAAGGCGCTCGGTATCCTGGACCATGTGCTCGACGACGGATTTATTGATCAGAATACCAGCTTCATTCGCGGCTACCGTGATACCACCACCGGCAAGATTTGCTTGAACTACATGAAGAACGACGATTGGTTCGGTCCCGGGTCGATGGCCAAAATCGGTTATCAACTCTTGATCTTCTCCGACGAACTCGGCAACGACCGGCGAGCCGCGCGTATGCGGGCGTCGGCCGTGCAGGTGGCGCAATGGATCCAGCGTCACGTGGAAACCGCCCCCAACGGTTGGTATCCTCGACGCACAACTCCTGACGGTAAATTATTCCGGAAGAATCCCAAAGGTGACGACGATATTTTGTGGGAGGGCTCGGCAGACGGCCTCTACATTCTGCAACTGGACGCTGCTCTTACCGCGCGTGGATTAGCGGATTATTCCCAGATGTTGCGCCAGGAAATCGATGTGTTCATGCGCGCCGGCGGGTTTTTCGGCAGCATTAACCAGGACACCTTCGACGCTCACGAAAACGTGGCTTATTCCGTGGCGTTTCGAACCCTTCTGGCCGTCTCCAAGGTGCTCAAAGACGAGGCCATTCGAACTTTTGCTTATGAGCATTGCCTCAGCGGACTCGAACATTTCAGGATTCGCGAGGACAGAAACGGGGTCGCAACCAAGGGCCTGCTCATGATGGAAGATTCCTGGGATACCGCCTACCAGTGGGAGAATGCTGAGGCGGCACTGGCTTACTTTGAGGCAGCGCACGACACCCAGCCGCGCACATCGGAAGAAAGCATGGGCTACGAAACCGATGGACTGGTGATCCTGCGGGCGATTGCCAAACACCACCACGGCCCTTACGGCTTCCTCACCGAGGGAGTGGACTGGAACAACCACGTCGGCCAGAAACACCACTTCGATAATGCACGCTTTGGGGACATCCGCTACACGGAGCCGTTTCTGAACAACCAGCACATCAACGAACCCACCTTGTACTATCTGAAAAACCTTGCCCGCGAAACTTCGGGGAAGAATGGTAATGAGTGGCGCGACGCCGAGGGCAACATCATCCTCAAGATGCCCTGAGAGGCGTCGCAGGCACTTTGGAGTTCGGCAACTGGCAGCTGATCGCCGCGTGCCAACTACTGTTCTTCTCTAAAATCTGGGTAATCTGTGGATCAGGCTTCCAGCTTGAATTTCGTGGACGCCAGGCTGTAGAGCCGGCGCCAAATGAGGCGATTGAGGGTGACCACCATCGCCGCCATGCAGATGGTAGCCGCCAGTAGCACGCGAAAGTTTCCCGTATCCGTGGCGTGGCTGATTACCGCGCCCAATCCTACAGTGGACAAAGTTTTTCCCTGGAAATGGAAATACTCGGCCACGATGCTGGCGTTCCATGCCCCGCCCGACGCGGTGATGAACCCCGTAACCAGGTAAGGGAAAATCGCCGGAAGGAACAATTTCTTCCAGCGTTCCACATTTCCCAGCCGGAACACCCCGCACACTTCTTTCAAATCCGTGGGAATGGCGCTGGCCCCGGCGATNNGCGATGACGTTGAACAGGATGTACCATTGGGTGCCAAGCAGGAGCAGGACCATGGATCCGATCCCCATCCCGCCGCCGATTCGGATCAGCATCAGGATGACAACCGGGAACAAGGCCGTTGCCGGCACCGAGGCGGCAATTTGCGCCAGGGGTTGCACCAGGGCGGAAAGCCTCGGCCGCATCCCTACAAACATTCCCACCGGGATGGTCCAGAGTCCAGACAACACCAGAGTTGCTTCCACGCGCAAGAACGTTGCGCCGGCCCCCCGGAGGATTTCCCCGATTTCCGCGCTCGATAGCGCCGCCAGCATCTGGACCATGCGGAATACGGCATAGGCGATGGCTGCCAGTCCGATCAACATGAACGTACGCCACGCCCATGGCCGGAATTGCGAAATTCGCGCATGTTCGCTCTGCTTCGTATTGACTTTGGCGAAATAAAGATTCAATGCCTCACGCGCCGGCCTTACGGACACGCGTGCGGCAAGCGGTATGATTTTCGAGCGGCGCAAGAGGTCAAGAATGGGTGAGCGCGTGGGTTCGGCGGCTTCGACCTGCTCAAATTTGAATTTCTCCGCCCAGGCGATTACGGGACGCCAAACCAACTGGTCGATCAGGACGATGATCGCCACCATCACCCCAATCCCCCAGACAATGGAACGCGTATCGCCCGCGTTGGCGGCGGTTTGGAGGTAAGAGCCCAGTCCGGGAAGACGCAAGTCGCGATCGCCCAGCACAAACATCTCGCAGGCCATCAGGAAAAACCACGCGCCCGCCACCGACATGATGGAATTCCAAATCAGCCCGATAGCCGCGTAGGGAAGCTCCATTTGCCACAGCCGCTGCCACCAGCTCAAGTGATAGATCTCCGCGGCTTCGTGCATTTCGCCGGGAATACTCTTCAAGGAAGAGTAGAAACTGAAGGTCATGTTCCAGACCTGCCCTGTCAGGATCAATACGATGCACCCCATCTCCACTCCCAATTGACTATGGGGAAACAATGCAATCATGGCCAGCATGACGCCGGGGAGAAAACTGAGTACGGGAATGGATTGCAGGATGTCGAGTAGCGGAACCATGATCCGTTCAGCTTTGGGGTTGTACGCGGCCACATAACCGTAAACCAATGTGAATGCCAGGCTGAGAAAATAGGCGACGGCGATTCGCACCACCGAGAAAAGGGCATACTTCGGCAAGGCGCCGGGGGAGAGCTGAATTTCCGCTTGAGTATTGAAGGGGCCGATTCCGTAATGCGCAAAGGTGAGCAAACCGTAGAAAAGCGCCAACCCCGCGATGAGGATGGGCAGGTCTCTCAACAGGGAGGGCACCGCGGAGGGAAACACTCCCCACGGTGGAACTCCCGAAGAGGCTTTGGGCGGTCGAGGCATTATCCCTGATGCACCGGAGCCGGCTGGGAATCTCCCGCGTGTTCAAGCCGGTGCAAAAACAGCTTGTCGCTCCCCGAATCGTAAGAAAAGATTTCGCCGTACCGGCCCCAGTACAGGGCAGTTTCAATCTGCCGCTGCGTCTCATCCTCGGAAAAATGTTCGTCCAGGATGTCGCGGAAGAACTCCAAAGGCATCGCGCCATCGGATTTGCTGGCGAGGCTGTTTCTGATCTGCTGAAGCAGCATGGCATGGGCGAGGGCGGCTTCGCGGAAAAGGGTCTTGCGCGTGGGAATATCCGCGATGGCAAACTCGCGCCCCTTGTCGGTGATTTCCACATCACCTTTTTCCGTTCGCGCAAAATCCAGCAAGGTCGCGGCTTCAATGATGGGGAGCAGGTCATTCACATCCAATAACAATTCGTCCGCAACGCGATACAAATCGTCCTTCCCGCCGCGGTCATTCAGCAGTTCCAGCAATCCCCCGATACCGCCCGGCCGGGCGTGGGGCAACATCGGGTAGGGAGTTTTCACTGCTCGCGCCGTGGCGGAGGGCGGCGCCGGCTCCAGTTGCGGCTGGGTCATCAACTTGTAAATGTAATCGACGTAGACCAGGAATTCGGCGGACTTGTGGTCCCGCGGTTGCTTCAGGGGAATCCGGAAGTCCGCGCGGATGCGGGCGGGGTTTCGATCCAGCACCAGGATGCGGTCAGCCAACATCGCCGCTTCTTCGATGTTGTGGGTGACCAGGAAAATGCTCCGCGTCGGGATTTTCTTTCCCAGCCACAGCTCCATCACTTCGCCACGCAGATTCTCCGCGGTCAGGACGTCGAGAGCCGAAAAGGGCTCGTCCATGAACAGAATCTCGGGCTCCAGCGCCAGGGCCCGGGCAATGCCCACACGCTGCTTCATGCCGCCGGAGAGCTCCTTGGGGTATGCCGTTTCAAACCCTTGCAGTCCTACCGTGTGAAGAGCGCGCAGCGCGCGATGATGCCGCTCGAAATGAGCCATGCCCCGCGCCAGCAGCGGAGTTTCCACATTGTCCAGAACCGTGAGCCACGGAAAGAGAGCGAAACTTTGAAACACAATCGCCAGGTTGGGGGCGCAATCGTGCAGCGGCTTGCCGTGCCACAGAACGATACCCTTGGACGGTTGGACCAAGCCGGTAAGGATTCGCAAAAGGGTGGATTTCCCCGAACCGGAGGGACCCAGGAGAGCGGTGATGGTGTTGGGTTCAATGGATAAATCCGTGGGTGCGATGACTTGAATCTGCCGGCCGTCGGGTTGAAGGAAAGACTTCTCAACCTGCACGGCTTCGACGATGGGCTCTTCCGCTGCGATCGGCCGGAAAATGGCGCCCGCCACATCCGTGGCCGCTCCCTCCGCCCCCTGCTGGCCCGCGGGGGAATATTCACCGGAGAGTTCATCCATCACGCGCTGCCAGGCCTCCCCCGGCAGTTGTTCCAGGAACTGTAACCGCTCGTCGGGATCCATCGTTTCGATAATGGCGCGCAAATGTTCCAGTGACCGTGTGTGGAGCAGGACGTACGAGTGGTAGTAGGGAAAGTGGCTGATCAAAGCGGCAGCAAAATCATCCGGCATGACGCGGAACAGAACCCGCTGCTCTTCAAACGGGAGGCCCATGATCACATCCGCGGCGGTTGCGGGATCGAGTTTTTGTAACAACGCGACCGCCGGGTCCCAGTGCCCTTGGGACAGCATGGCGCGCAGTTTTTCCGCTTCTGGCGGGTTCATCTAACGGACCTCGTGGTGAATATGGAATCCTCCAATGGAAGAACCGCTAGTTTACACCTGCCGGCGCGATCGGGAAAACATTGTTGGCGCGCGGCGCACGGCAGTAGTCAGTAATGGCGGGGCTGAATAGGCTGCGGGAAAATGCTCCGATGCCGTCATCCTGAGCGCAGCGAAGGACCCCGGCAGTTCGCGGATGTTGGTGAACGGAATTAACTACGGGGGCCCTTCGCCGCGCTCAGGATTACAGCGTTGAGGCATTTCTCTGCGACGGGTGAATCCTCACCCTTCCAGGCCTTGCTGAGGAATCCGGCCCGGTCGCACGCCCATCGACTTGCCCTTCAACAATTATATCGCAGAGTGATATTATTTCCCGCGCAGCCACGCGAGCATGGCGTCCGCCTTGACGGCGGGCACTCCCTCTGCCCACAGGCACTCGTCTCCCTTGCGCAGCAGCACCGTCACGCCGTTTGCCGCCGATCCAATAAACAGATCAGTGCTTGAGCGCCGGTCGGTCGAGAGTTCCGGATACTTGTGGGCCAGAATCGTGTGGTAATCGCGGAAGAACGCCAAGGATGTTTCCGGACTCGTCCACCGCGTCCGCACCACCAGCGTGTAGGCATCCCCACCGGATTGCTCGTAGAGCAGATAGCGGTCCGCGAGCCACGATGGGCCGAGCGTCTTGGCGTCGTCCTCAGAAATGAGTTGCCCGAGGAGGGAGTAATAACCCAGTTCGCCCATCGCGTTTTCCCTCAGGAACCGGAGGCCGGCCACGCCCTCAAGCGCGGGCGGATGCGCCAGGGCTATCCTGGAAAGCGCCTGATGATGGAAATAGGTCTGGGGCTCGAAGATTTGTTTGGTGGCCTCCGGAGGATGCTCGAACAATTGATTGAGCCCTTTCCAGCCGCCAAGTTGCAACCCGGCTTGGATAAAGCCCATGCCCTGCACGTAGGGAAAGAAAGCCTGCATACGGAAAAAGTAGGGCGCATGGGAAAGCTCAGGGAACTGGTCGAGTTGCTGGGAAATCAGGTTTTCCATAAGCGCAGCGATTGAAGTCATTTGCCCCGGCTCCAGCGGCCCGGTCATCTGTTGCATCATGGCGGCTGTGGCGTATCCCTCCACAACCGCCTGCCGCGCGCTTGAGGCATCATCGTCGTCGCGGGTGGCGTGCATGAAACTATCCAAATCCCAGCTTTGATCCTGCAACGCGTGGGTGAGTTCGTGGGAAAGCGTCATGGTCTGCAACTCTGCCGGAATCCAATCGGCGATGAACATGGTCTTGCGCTTGAAGTCATAGAAGCCCGCGGCCTGTTCCGTATAGAAGCTGATCAGAAACTTCTCAAGGTTGAAGTCCCGCGACACCAGGCCCAAGGCGCGCACCAGGGCTTCCTGCGCGTGGATTTCCGCCGGCGTCATCTCCTCGTGCAGGTTCTGGATCAGGTATTTTTCGATTTCCGGCCGGCTGATGACCTGCTTCTTGAGAGGCGCCTTGATGGGCAGGCCCGTAATCTGGCTCATTTGCTGAAGAACTTCGTCGGCCTGCGCCAGAAGATCCTGTGGCCCTGGTTGCTGCGCGACCGCTGTCATCGCCAACAAAAGCAGCAAGCCGAGAGAGATCAACCGGCGGGGAGGTGTGAACTTACAACGCGAGAACGGCTTGAAGGTTTGCATGGTGTTGAACGCCCCAACCTGAGAAGCGATACTGCTTCCTGACTCCCGAACTGGGTACCGAACTGGGTACCGTTTGACCCGCCCCGCTGACGAGACTATCATGAAACCTGCGCGAGCAAGCCGGGTGATCGCTGCTTCGCCTTAGCGCTCCGCTCTCCGGGGCTGGCAGGGGCGGGGGAG
>PLWR01000513.1:0-127 GCA_003165615.1 Acidobacteriota bacterium
ACGGGCTGGACGTTCTACACGCCGTTGAGCACAACCTACGTCAACACCAACGTGATTTCCGCCGCCTTGGGAGTGTTCATCGCCGGATTCTCCTCGATTCTTACCGGCCTGAATTTCGTGGTCACCA
>PLWR01000513.1:217-3837 GCA_003165615.1 Acidobacteriota bacterium
CTGCCCTCCATGGGCGTGGTCAGCGAACTCATCACCTGCTTCGCCAAGAAACGCATTTTTGGTTACAGTTTTGTGGCGTTTTCCAGCGTCGCCATCGCCGTGATTTCCTTCGTCGTCTGGGGCCACCACATGTTTGTAAGCGGCCAATCGGTTTACGCCGGAATCGTTTTCTCCGCCCTCAGCTTCCTGGTGGCGATTCCGTCCGCCGTCAAGGTGTTTAACTGGACGGCCACGCTCTACAAGGGTTCCATTTCCTACCAGGCGCCGATGCTTTACGCCCTGGGCTTCATTGGCCTGTTTACCATGGGGGGCTTGACGGGTCTCTTCCTGGCCACGCTCGCCATTGACACTCACGTTCACGACACCTACTTCGTGGTCGGCCACTTTCACTACATCATGGTGGGCGGCGCGATGATGGGTTACCTGGGCGCCCTGCATTTCTGGTGGCCCAAAATCACCGGGCGGCTTTACCCCGACGGTTGGGCGCGCCTGGCCGCGGCAATCATCTTTGTCGGTTTCAACCTTACGTTTTTCCCGCAATACATGCTGGGATATCTCGGCATGCCGCGGCGGTACGCCATCTATCCGCCCGAGTTTCAGACTTTGAATGTCCTGTCCTCGGCGGGGGCTTCGGTGCTGGCGGTGGGCTATGCCATCCCCCTGGTTTATTTTATCTGGTCGTTGCGATACGGACCGGTGGCGGGACCGAGTCCCTGGGGCGCCAAAGGTCTGGAGTGGGAGACGGCTTCACCTCCCCCCACCGAAAACTTTGCCCGGATTCCTGTGGTGACGGAAGAAGCTTACGCGTACGGATCGAAGGAGGATTAAGTTGTCTGACCACGCCTCAAGCGCGCTGGCGCACCAATTCGAAGACCTGGAGCAACAGCACGAGGCCGCCAGCTTCGGCATGTGGATTTTCCTCGCCACTGAGGTGATGTTCTTCGGCGGGCTGTTTGCGGGCTATACCATCTATCGCAATCTGTATCTCCCGGGCTTCCATGAGGGAAGCCACATGCTGAACGTCACCATTGGCGCCCTCAATACCGCGGTACTGATTGGCAGCAGCTTGACCATGGCCCTGGCCGTGCGCGCCGCGCAATTGGGAAAAAGGAATGCCCTGGTTACGTTCCTGATCCTGACGATCCTGCTGGGGCTGGCGTTTATCCTCATCAAGTTGACCCTGGAATGGCGGCACGATTATCTGGAAGGCCTGGCGCCCGGCCTGAACTTTACCAAGGAACACCTGGCCAACCCCAAATCCGTGGAGTTGTTTTTCTTTTTCTACTTTGCCATGACGGGCGTGCACGCGCTGCACATGGTGGTGGGCGTGGGAGTTCTTGCCTTTCTGCTGGTGCAGGCGTGGAGAGGCCAATACGGGCCGGATCGCTTTAATCCCATCGAGGGCGCCGGCCTCTACTGGCACTTCGTGGACATTGTCTGGATTTTTCTCTTCCCGCTTTTGTATTTAATTGGAGGGCGATACTGAATGTCGGGTCACGTCGTTGCGAAGAAACTCTACTTCGTCATTTTCGGCTCACTCCTGGCGATGACCGCCCTGACCACGGGCATGGCGTATGTGGACTTGGGCCCGTGGAACACCGTCGTGGCCCTCGTCATCGCCTGCTGCAAGGCGACGCTGGTAATTCTTTTCTTTATGCACTGGCGCTGGAGCACACGACTGGTGCGCACCGTCATTCTGTCGGCGCTCCTCTGGCTTGTGATCCTGATCACCCTAACCTGCACTGATTTCTTCTCGCGCAATTGGACCCCGGTTCCAGAAGGCTGGGAATCGTCCATGCTGATCACCCCTGCCCCACCCGCGCATTCGCTCCACCGGCGGTAATTAAGAATTCTTCTTCCCTCTCCCCCAAGGGGGCGAGGGAAGTTGATTCATATCAACACTCCCTCCAACGCCCACTCATCCGGACTCTTACCAACATGCCAGTAACCGTGTTTGCAATCGCCGAGCCGGTCAAGCTATAATCCGCGCGGTTCCTCGCATGGAGTGGTGCGCTATGTCTACCAGCTTGCGGTTTCGCTGGATTTTCTTGGTTTTGGTTATTTTTCTTCTCTTTCCTTTTCAGAAAGCCGGTGCCGGTCAAACCACCTTTGGGATGGGGGTCAGAAAGCACTCCGCGGCTCAGGCTGTTACTCCGCCCGTCGGTGAGGCGCCCAAGCCTCAACTGTTGAATGCCGATTCCACCCCGACTTTGCGATATCCCGTTTCGGTATGGGAATCCTCAATATCCTGCGGTTGGCTCGATGTAACCCGGAGCGGCGTTAGCTACACGGTGGTCGAGTCGGGAAGAGCCGGCAAACCGGCCCTGAAGAGATTCGCCCCGGGAGAAGTTCAACATCTGCTTGCCCCCGCGGATGCAGCGGGCGGCGAGGAGTTTGAAGTCAGGTCAGGCGAAATTCTTAGCATCCAAATCGTCAAAGGGAGTCTTCTGCAAGTCACCTTTGCCAGAAGAGCGCCCCTGCTCACCTACCTACCGCAAGACCAGTGGGGAACGGTGGAGAAGCCGCGCCAATTCATGGGTGCTGCGCAACTGAACCTGGCAGGGACGATGGCCATTCAGCGCGCGATGCAAGAGTTTGACAGCGTTCTGGCCACGGTGAAACCGCCCGCCCCTCCACCTTTGGAGGTCAGCCTGCGCGCTGAACCTCCCACGGTGGAAAAAGGCCGCCCCGTAACGCTGGTCTGGAATTCCACCAACGCCACCAGCCTCGACCTTGAACCGGGCGTGGGAAGGGTGGCAGCGGCGGGAGGAATGTCGCTCCTACCGCAGGACTCCACGAATTACACCCTGACTGCTATCGGCCCGGCGGGGGCAAAGGCCGCGAGCGTCTACGTAACCGTCACCGCACCCGCGCCCGCCGCCGTACCCACGCTTGTTTTGACGGAACCCTCCGCCGCCGAGGGGGAAACCGTGGAGGTTGCCAGTTCTCCCCTCGTCATTCGCGGTGTGGTGATGGACGCATCGGGTATGCCCGTCGTCACCGTCAATGGGGGGTCCGTGACCATGCGCCCCACCAGCGCGCAGGCCGCCCAGTTCCGGTCCGATCCCATCGATCTTCAGCCCGGCGAGAACAAATTTGAAGTCGTCGCCGTCAATAGCGCCCACGGCCACGCTAAAGTGACTTTCATTGCTCGTCTCAGCTCCTCGCCGCCCAAAGCGCAGCCCACTGAAACCAGCAACTCCAGGGGATTGGGTAAGGCTGAAATCCTCAGCTTGTTAAAAGGTGATGTGCCCAGCGAGCGAATAGCCGCCTTGGTGAAGGAGCGCGGGATCAAGTTTGTGCCCACGCCGGACGATTTGAAGGATATTCGCGGCGCGGGTGGTGGCGACGACCTGATCGACGCCATCAACCAGGCGCCGGCCCCCACAAGGAATTAGGCCATCTCTGATTTACAGTAAGCGCCGTAGGGGCGGCCTCCTGCCCATAAGCGCTAACTTGACGCGTCGATCCCATTCCGAAGCCGCGTAGCGGCGACGTCCGGCAGCCGTTTGACCTGACGTCGCCCCTACGGGGCTCAAAATGATTGTTGTCATGCATGCGTTCCCACGGCTGGCTCGGCGTGGGCTACATGACTACACTGCTGTCCAAATTAGCGAGCG
>PLWR01000555.1 GCA_003165615.1 Acidobacteriota bacterium
GCTTAGAACAAATTTACCGTGCATCCTGGGTTTCCCCATGGAAAAGTGGTTGCAGGAGGGCGACTTCTGGGTCCAGCACGTCCATCCTGAGGATCGCGACCACGTCATCGAGCGATGCCGCAAAGCCATTGCGGAGGGGCGGGATTATAGCTTCCTCTACCGGGCGATTGCGGCGAATGGCAAGACCATCTGGCTGCAGGATATTGTCCGTGTGGTAAGAGACGATCGCGGCAGAATACGCCAACTCCGCGGCGTGATGGTGGACGTCACCGAGCACCAGCAACTGGAAGAGGAGTTTCGCCAGGCACAAAAGATGGAGGCGGTGGGGCGGCTTGCCGGAGGGGTAGCTCACGATTTCAATAATCTCCTGACGATCATCTCGGGTTACGCGCAGTTGGCCCTGGATTTCTTGGAGCCGGAGAGCCAGCTTCGCCCCTATGTGGACGAGATTCTTCGGGCAGGTGACCGGGCAAGCGGGCTGGTGCGCCGCCTCCTGGCTTTCACCCGCCGGCAATCCATGGAACCCCAGGTGCTTGACCTGAACGGGGTGGTGAAGGGCACGGAGAAGATGGTGCGCCGCTTGATCGGCGAGGATATTGAGGTGGTGACGGCATTGCCACCGGGATTGGGGATGGTAAGATCCGACCCCGCCCAGCTCGAACAAGTTATCTTCAACTTGTCGGTGAACGCCCGCGACGCCATGCCCAATGGCGGAAAGCTGATCATTGAAACCGCCAACGTCGAACTGGATCAAGCCTATGCCGGCACGCACCTGGCCGTGACGCCCGGGCCCTACGTGATGCTCTCCGTAAGCGACACGGGATCCGGCATGGATGCCCATACTCGCGCTCATATGTTTGAACCCTTCTTTACCACCAAGGAAAAGGACAAGGGAACCGGGCTGGGCTTGGCCACGGTCTACGGTATTATCAAGCAGAGCGGAGGGAACATTTGGGTTTACAGCGAACTGGGCCTGGGCACCAGCTTTAAGATTTACCTGCCACGCGTTGTGGCGTATGCAGAACCCCTTCCCCCCGTGATTATTCCCACCTCCAAGCCGCTAGGCTCGGAAACCATTCTGCTCGTGGAGGATGAGGATAGCATCCGGTCGCTCGTGCTGGGCATTCTCCAGGCGCATGGATACACGGTTTTGGAGGCGGGCCGTCCCCGTGAGGCGCTCGAAATCAGCAAGAAGTTCGAGGGGCCCATTCATCTACTGTTTACGGATGTGGTGATGCCTCAAATGAGCGGTCGAGAGGTTGCAGAGCAGATAAGTTCTGAACGTCATGATACCAAGGTGCTGTATATGTCTGGTTATACGGATCAGGCGATCGCTCATCACGGGGTATTGAATCCGGGCGTTCCCTTCCTGCAAAAGCCTTTTACCCCGGAGGCCCTCACGCGAAAAGTCCGTGAAGTTCTGGACCGGGTTACCTCCGGTCCGGCCTAGCCCCGGCTTCTCACCAACGCATCAACACAGAGCGCAGGGAGGGCTTCAGTGAATTCTGTATTGAAGCCTTTCCTGGCACGGAGGTCACAGAGACACTTCACGAGGGTTGAAGAATCTTCGCGGCCCGGGGAGAAGTTGGCTCTTGGCACTGCCGTGCTGACTCTCGCACCCTGAGGTGAACTACCCCGCGGACGAAGTGAGACTGGCGGGCGCGTCAGGCCGGTGTTTCTTCGGAACCCCTTTCGTGTGGCAGTCCGTGCACTTGACAAAGTGGATGTTGTGCGTACTCCGGGTGGATTTGAAAGTCGTGTCCATGGTCTCCACGTCGAGGCCGCAATTTGACAGGCGGGGATGGCAATTGGCACAGGAAGCCCGCGTGTGCATGCTGTGATTGGCGTGGCAGGCGAAACAACTGAGGCCTTCATGAACGCCCAACGGCGTGCGGTCATCGCCGGAATGCACCTGCCCCGTGGCAATCGGCGCATGACATTGGTAGCAGAGCGCCTGTCGTGGGTCGCGGCTGATCTTAACTTGCCGCTCCCCGTCGCGCATCACCGGCAAAGGCAGATCGGCGAGAGGGATGGATTGCATTTCGCGCCGGTCGAACAGGGCGAGTGAAGGCCGGTTCAATTCCTGCCCCGTACTGGTCAAAGGTTTTTCCGCCGGCCGCGCCAGCGGATTTCCGTGCCGATGCATCGTGTGGCAGTTCAAACAGACGATGACCGGCCGCTCCGCCAACTGGGGGTCGCGCAGCTTCCACGGGCCCTGCGTATCGATGGGCGTCACCAGGTCGCGAATGCTACCGTCGAAATGCGTGCCGTGGCAGCGCAGGCAATCGTCCATCAAGAGGCGCTTATGGTTTTGCTTGGCGTCGAGGAATACTTCCTTGTATGCGGCGTGGTGCAGGCCTGAGGCCCACTCCGCCCATTCCTGCTGGTGGCAATTCTGGCAGCGCTCGGAGGCGCGGAAAACATCGCGAGTCTTCAAGCGCACCTGTTCTGGAACCTTACCGCTGAGGTGGTCCATCACCCGGCGCATATTGTTGATGTGGAATCCCGCTTCCAGGGTAAAGACGTCGCCGTGGCATGCGCCGCACGGAATGTTGCGGTGCGTGGAAGTGTGCCAGTCGGAGTAGGGCTGCCAAATTTCGTGGCAGCGCGCGCAGGCTTTTCCGCTGGAATATTCGTAGTAAATGCTGGCGCCGGGGAAGGCGAGGACGGCGAGTGCCAGCGCCACAAGCGCTAACCACAGAAGGCGGGATTGGGGGCGTAGTTGAGGCATTCGGCCTTTCGGGTGCTGCGTTCCAGAGGCTGGAAGCAGGTGAGGGTAAAGGGTAAAGGGTGAAGTTTCGAAGTCTCGATCCTTTATCCTTTATCCTTTACCCTTTGTTGCTCGCAGCACAGATCATTATCCTCGCATTCGCGTGCCCTTCCAGCTTTGGACGATACGCTCCGAGGCCATATAGGCGATGGCCATGATGGTCAGGGCGGGATTAAACCCACCATTGGTAACGTGTACGCTGCCATCGATAACGAAAAGGTTCGCCACGTCGTGCACCCGGCAGTAGCGATTTACCACCGAAGTTTTGGGGTCGTTGCCCATACGGCAGGTTCCGGCCTGGTGCTGGCCGCCGCTCAGGACCTTGCCGGGAAGCTTGGGCCAGGTTTTGGTGGCACCCGCTTCCTTCAGCCAGGCCTCGGCTTTGGAGGAGATGTACCTGGCCACTTCAAGGTCCTGGGGATGGCGCGAGCCCGAAAGCCGCACCACCGGGATGCCCCAATCGTCGGTAACGCGCGGGTCCACCTGCACGCGCGCTTCAAACACCGGCATCTCCTGCACGGGCCCTTGCACGGCAACGCAGCGGCGGAAGTGGTTGCGCATAAAATCCTTGCGAGCGGCGCCCCAGCGCGGGACGTCAGGCGGAGCGATGGCGGCGAACTGAATGGGCAGCCGGATGAATTCATTGCAGAGCATCGCCCCGCCCACCAGTCCCGGATTGCCATGGTTGAAATCGCAGATGGCGATGGAAGCTCCGGGGCCAAGGTCATCGTAGGTTTCCGATTCCATCAACCCGTAAGCGCCGCAATAGGCGTGGCCCATCAGGTTGCGCCCCACCCAGTCGTAGCGATTGCCGAGGCCGTTGGGGAAGAGGCGGCTCTTGGAATTCAGCAGCAGGCGCGGCGATTCCGTGGCTGAGGCGGAAACCACAACGAGATCGGCGGCCTGCTCCTGCAATCTGCCGCGCTCGTCGAAGTATTCAACCCCGGTCACGCGGCCATGATCATCAGTCGCGATCTTTCGGACCACGCATTCGGTGCGCAAGGTGCAATTGCCCGTGGCGAGCGCGCGCGGAATCACCGTGTTGTGCGTGCCGCACTTGGCGTCAACTTCGCAGGCAAAACCCACGCACCAGCGACAGCGCATGCAGGCGCCGCGGCCGTTATAAGGCACAGTATTGCGCAGCATGGGAATATCAAAAGGATGAAGTTTCAGCCGCTCCGCAGCAGCTTGCAGAATTACGTGTTCGCGGCTCGGCGGCAACGGCGGCATGGGCAGGGGACGGCTGCGCGCCCCTTTGAAGATGTTGTTGCTGTCGTCGCCGGAAACGCCGATTTCCCATTCCGCCTTGGTGTAGTAAGGCTCAAGGTCCTGGTAGGTCATCGGCCAGTCGTCCAGCGTGCTGCCGGCCACTGCGCCGTAAGTGGAACGCAGGCGGAAGTCTTTTTCGAGGTATCGCCAGGCCATGGCGCCGTAGCTGAAGGTGCCGCCCCCCACGCACGCGGCATTGTTGTTGTACTCGCCGTCGCTCGGCAATACCACGCGCTCCTGGCCGCTCGCGTCCACCACCACCCGACGGTTACGGTCGTCGTCAGGTCCAAACGCGCACCCCAGAACGGAGGTTCGTTGGTTGCGAAGGTCGTCCTTGCGGC
>PLWR01000535.1 GCA_003165615.1 Acidobacteriota bacterium
GCCGTTATCTAATCAGACCTGATTTTGAGGTCTGCGGCTTTTCGTTATGACGGGGGGAAGAACCGCGGAACTACAAAGCAGGTCTGCTACACGTCTGGGAGAAGGTGGGAAATCAAACCGCCCTCTCCGAGGGGAGAGGGTGTCCGTCAGGTGACGGACGGGTGAGGGGTCGCTTCCCCAGCCCATAACATCTTGCTTGCGATCCCCCGACGCGCTGCGCTACCCACTGCCTACTGCCTACTGCTTACTGCCTACTTCCCCCGGCACCTGCTTGACTCTGGCCGGGACCCGGCATAGGATTCACTCATGCAAACGCCTGCGGTCCGACGCCCGGCCGTGGCAGGGCGCTTTTATCCCGGCAAGCCTGAGGTTCTCACGCGGCAGCTCGACCAATGCCTCGCCGCGGATACGCCTGCGCCAGAGAAGATCGAGTCGGCCTTGGGCTGCATCGTTCCCCATGCCGGTTACATTTATTCCGGCCACGTGGCGGGGGCGGTGTTTCAGCGGCTGCCGGCGCGCGCGACTTACATCATCCTCTGTCCTAATCACACCGGACGCGGTGCGCCCCTGGCGATCATGTCGAAAGGCGAGTGGTTGACGCCGCTGGGCGCCGTGGGCATTGATGAAGCATTGGCCGCAAGGCTGCAACACTCCACCCATCTGCTGATGGAAGACGCCAAGGCTCACGAAAGTGAGCACGCCATTGAAGTCCAGCTCCCCTTCTTGCAGCGCAGCGTGGGCGCCTTTACTTTTGTCCCCATTGCCATCGGCGTAACCCGCTATGCCGCCCTGGAGGCGCTGGGGCATGGGATGGCTCAGGCGCTGAAGAGTTCAGAGAGCCCGGTGATGATCGTGGCATCGAGCGACATGAACCACTACGAGCCCGATGACGTCACACGGGTCAAGGATGGGAAAGCCCTTGACCAGATTCTGGCCATGGATCCTGCAGGCTTGTACGAGGTGGTTCAAAAGGAAGACATTTCCATGTGCGGCTATGGCCCTGCTGTCGCCATGCTCATCGCGGTCAAGGACCTGGGTGCTACCCGGGCGGAACTGGTCGGCTATGCCACCTCGGCTGACACCAGTGGGGACCGCAGCGCGGTGGTGGGTTACGCAGGCATGGTGATTTCCTGATCTGGGAATTCCTCTGGGAGATTAGTGGTGGCCACCGCTGGAATTCGCGCCACCCGACGGTGCGCTTCCCGCGTGCCCTCCTCCGCTTGGGGCAGAACCGGAATGACCTCCGGCGGCTGCCCAAGCTCCACTGCCATGGCTTCCTCCAGTTTGGCCTCCGCCTCCTGCGGATTGAACTCCGTGAGAATTACCATTGCGTGCGGAAGCCCCTTGCCAAGGGGAAGAAGACGTAGGAGGATTCGTCGGAACAAGTCCTTGATTCTGAACGGAGGGCGCACTTGACGCGTTGCTCCCGACGGGCACCGGTTGGATTAAACCAGGATTCGCCCCCGGTTGGGGGAAAGTGCTTGCTCCTGCGGTCGACGGGGGAAAGGTTGGCTGTACCAGCGGCTTCGTAACGCGATGGCCGTTAACGTAACTGTCCTGCTGGGGATCATACACAATGGCGGGATTGGAAGGCATTGCCCCGGCGGCATTTCGCGATCCCGTTGAAGTCGTGGCCGTGGCGGGGATGCTTCCTCCCGCCAGAGGTTGTGTAGCGTTGCCCTGGAGGCCATGGCTCTGCGAGGCGGGGAGTGAGACGGCCGGCCCTGTGAGCATAGCCGCCGATGATGGGGTGATTCCCGGCTCTTTCGCCGCCGTCCCCGTGGTGGGGTTGATCGGCAGCATTACACGGGAAGTCAGCAACCCCCCGTGGCGGAAGGTCGAGGTGCTCACCACTCCGCCGCCGCAGTTATTGCCGCAGGCGATGGCGACATCCTTCCGGTGCTGGTGGGGAATCCAGCCGACCCAATTCGGACCTTGAAACCAAGTGACCAGGTTTGGAGACCAGGTTCTGAGACTGCCCGGGAACCACACCCAACCCCTTCCCGGGATGAAATTCCACCCGCCATAGTGATAGGGCAACCAGCCCCACGGTTCAGCTCCAATCCACGTGTAGCCCCAGCCGGGATACCAGCACCACTGGCCGGTGGAGTAAGGTGACCAACCATTGCCGACACTGGGAGACCAACCGTAACCCGCTCCCGGCACGTCATTCCAACTGCCGTATTGCAGGAGGTCGTTCCACCCGTAGGCGCTCTCGTCCGCGTCCCCCGTGTAGCTGCCCGGAGAGGGGCCGGATGACGGCATTTGCGCGCCGTTCTCCCGATTGTCTACCCATTGATCCCAATCATCTTTGGTGATGCCTTGGGAAACAGCGGTTGGGTCGGATACGCCGGGCTGCATGACCAGTACGGAATCCTTCTGCACCGTCATGGCGCCCAGGTTGCTCTGCACTTCCACCGCGCCATTGAAGACTTCCACTCGCTCCATGCCTTGGTCCAAATCCACTCGGAACTGCGCGCCGCCTTGGGCGGTCAGAGTGCCAAACGCCGTCGCCACTTGCAGGGACTCCCCGAGGCGGGAGGGGAGAGGGTGAAATGTGGCATAACCCTGGCGAAGATCCACGTGATTGATCTTGCCGCCATCGGGCGACAGCTCCAACTCCGTAAAGTTGAGTAATGCCCGCTCCCCTAACCGGATGGTGCCACCGTTTTCAAACTGTATTTCCGCATAGCTATTTTCCCCCGTGGAAAGCTTGAATCCTTCCTGGAGAGGAGTGTTGACCGGCGCTTCCGACCACGCCTGCACATCGGGGCGCTGCACCGTCACCTCGCCCTCGACGAAACTCAGGCGGACGATGCGGGCATGAGAGTTATTTTGCGCCCAAACCGGGACCGCCATAAGTTGCGCGATAAACACTGCTGCGGCGAATCCCAATGCGAAACGTCTGCGAGGTTTCATGGGCCATCTCCTTACCACCTGCGGCTGGCTTCCTTTCCCTATCCTACACTTAGCTAGACGTTTCAGACAGCTCGAAAGTTTCTACTTATTCTGCTGAATTCGCTGCACGATTTCCTGGGCGCGGGATTGGGCCAGGTGCATAAAATGAGGGTTGGCGGAAATTTTTTCCAGTGTGGGGATCATCAGATCGGCCTCGGCAAAGAGTTGGTCGTCCATGCCTTGCTGGATTTGGCCCAAAGTTTCAGGCAAGCTCAGGTGGTCGTACTTCATCGCATATTCAAGCTGAGAAATTCGTTCCTCAACATTGCTGATCTTTTCAAGGATGTCGGTGAGTTGCTGTGCGACGCGGTTCTCCGTGTAGTTAAATTGCACCTTATTGATTTCCTTGCCGTCCTGATAGGTGAGAGTTTTCAACCCCATGTTCGCAACTTTGTGGTGGCTGTCGAGGTCGAGGGAGCGGAAATAATTCAGGGACTTCGCCAGGGAAAAGACCTGGGCGGCAGTGCCCGCCGAGATCTGCAAAGCGCGGGGAGTTGGGGGGTCCCCCACGCTGTGCGAGTCGTACGCGCCCTGACCCTTGCCATCAATACTCAAGGCAAAGTACTCAGGGAGGCTGCCTTTCAAAGTCTTAGTGAAGGTGAGACGGGGGGCAGTGGGGGGCATCTGCGCCGAAAAAGTGAAAGCCCCCGAAAGGAGCGTCAGAAATACTGTCGCCAGGCAAAGGGAGCAATGTCGACGAACTTCGGAGCCAGGCGCGATGGCGAAACTACCTCCCATAATAATATAGGCGAATGGGCAGAAGGGGACCGCGCCTATCCGCGAGGTGAAGCTTGCGGCGGAAGCTGGGCCCCCTCCCGGGAAATAGTAAGCATCCCCCCCAGGGGGACAATCCGGGCCATCCCCGAGGCAGTGGCGGCGCCGGCGCACCGATCCCCACTCAGGGAACATTCAGGCGGCCTGCTACTTGTCCTGCGTAAGGGCATGTAATTCCGATTCTTCGATATCGAAGTTGGCGTAGACGTGGGAAACGTCTTCATGGTCTTCCAATTCATCCATCAACCGCAGCATCTGTTCGGCTTGCTTGCCGGAGAGCTTAACGTAATTCTGCGGCACCATGGAGACTTCCGCCGCCGCGGGAGTGATCTGAGCGGCCTTGAGATGTTCCACCACACTATGGAATTTCTCCGGTGCAGACAGGATTTCCCAGTTGCTGCCGTCGTCGTTCATGTCGTCGGCGCCAGCTTCGGTGATGATCTCCAGCAACTTTTCCTCGTCGGTCTTGACTTTCTCCACAACCACGTATCCCTTCTTGCTGAACATCCACGCCACGGAGGCGCCAAACGCCCCGCCGTGCTTGGCAAACATGTGGCGAATTTCGGAAGTCGTACGGTTCTTGTTGTCGGTAGTGACTTCCACGATCATGGCGGTCCCGCCGGGCCCATAAGCCTCGTAAATTGCTTCCTCAATGATGGTGCCGGGCAATTCGCCGGTGCCTTTCTG
>PLWR01000617.1 GCA_003165615.1 Acidobacteriota bacterium
CACCAAATGGGAGGACGTGATCAAGTTCCTCAAGGAGCGGCACCAGGGCACGGGCATCCAGGTGGCCGTATACCCCTATGCCGGTCTGCAGCACCAGATGATCGAGCTCGACGGCTAGCTGTGACGCATAAGAAGAAGGGCAAGGTTGGTTCTTCTTTTGATGACTTTCTGGCCCAACAGGGCATTCTGGAAGAGTGCCAGGAACAAGCCGTCAAACAGACCCTCGCCCATCGGATCACGTCCTTGATTTGATTATGGAATCTGGCGCAAACCTGCGTGAGGCTCTTTGTGCGTTGAAGGCTGCGGAAGCTATGATTCCGGAGGCGGATCTGGAGCAGGCCCCGACGCTTGTAATTGAGACCTGAGGCGCTTGGCTTCCGAAAACGGCATGCCGTTCGTCATTATGCAATGCTCGCCGAGGAACGCCAAAACGTCTGAGACCGCATTCCCATATAGGTTGAATGTGTGGTGTTCGCTGAAAATCAGGTTGATCTGGTCCGCTTTCGTCTCGATCATCCGTACTTGGTTGAGGTTTATTAGCAACTCCTTGCCCTCGTCTTTATTCTGCCCCGCAATGAGCAGTAAAACTGGTATGTTTCCGGGTCCCATAAGGCTTCAATCTCCTTTCTTGCCCCCATTACGCCGGGCATTTTAGGGGCAGTACATCATAGCAGGCGACAACGATGAAATCCAGGCCCTATTGCGGCCCTATTGCGTCACCCACGACTTCAGTTCCAACCATCGGATTCTGGAGTATGATTCTGGTATGTCATTCGTTTTTTATGTGCAGATCGCCAATAACCCGCAGCCATGCAAAATCGATGCTGAAAAAATCGTAGAGCAGAGGATGCAAAACAGCCCCGAGGGCAGGCTTCTTTTCAAGAATGAGAAAGATGAAGTGGTGGGAACATTCAGGAGTACTGCCGTTATCGGATGGTGGAAAGTTGATTAGAGGCTACTTCTTCTCCCACCGCGCCTTTGCCGCTTTCGCCGCGATTGCAGACCGTTTGCGGGGTCCAAGCGCAGCCGCGCGGGCCACGGCCCGGCCCGCAGCATAGATCCTGGTGAACACTATCACGTTCGAAACCACGGCGAACAGCCGGGAGGTCCGCAAGAGCCGAGTTCCCTGCCCTAGAGCAGCCAAGTAGCAGGTTCTTGCCAATATGTGCCATTTTTGGCACAATGAAGTTTGATCGACCGTTCCAAGAAGCTCCCGGCGTTCTTCTATGAATCCGCCCTCGGCAACCGGCCCGTACGGGAGTGGATACTGGGGCTATCCTTGGGGGACCGCAAACTGGTCGGCCGGGACATTCAGAAGATCGAATTCGGTTGGCCGCTTGGCATGCCTTATTGTCGCAGTCTCGGCAATGGTCTTTGGGAGGTACGGAGCGACCTGACTGACGGAAGGATCGGGCGGGTGATTTTCTGCATGGCGAGGGAACACATGGTGCTGGTGCATAGCTTCGTCAAGAAAACCCAGAAGACTCCGGCCCGGGATTTGCGGCTCGCGCTCAAGCGCATGAAGGAGGTGCTCTCGGATGAAGCATAAGAAGAAAGGCAAGGTTGGTTCCTCTTTCGATGGCTTTCTGGCCGATCAGGGCCTTTTGGAAGAGTGCGAGGAACGGGCCATCAAGCAGATTCTCGCCGATCAGATCAAGGCTGCCATGGAGAAGGACAGACTTACCAAGGCGGCCATGGCCATCCGCATGAAAACCAGCCGCAGAGCACTCGACCGTTTACTCGACCCCACCAACACTAGCGTTACCTTGCACACTCTTCAACGCGCGGCCATGGCAATCGGCCGCCAGCTCCGGTTGGAACTTTTTTGAAACGGTCGCGCCGCGAATCGGATTCCTCCCGTGATACGCCCTCCCCGGCATCTCTGCCGCTACGAAAACTGTTCGCGGAACCGCCCAGTGCAGGCCCGAATCGCTGGCGGGCGGCGACGCACCGCGAACACCGGGAGCTTACCTCCGATATGATTATCCCGGGGCAAGACGACCCAGCCGCGGCGTCCCCTCCCTACAGCCGCAGCCCCATAGTCCACGCCCCTTCCAGTTCCAGCAGTCGCTTCTTCAACGGCAGCCCACCGCCGTAGCCGGTCAGTTTGCCGCTCGACCCGATCACCCGGTGGCACGGCACCACAATCGCCAGCGGGTTGCTGCCATTGGCCGCCCCCACGGCGCGCACCGCGTTCGGCTGGCCAATCGCAGCGGCTATCTGCCTGTAGCTGCGGGTTTCTCCGTAGGGTATTTCCTGTAGTTGGCGCCAAACTTGCTTCTGGAAATCCGTCCCCTGCATGTCCAAGGGAATATGAAATTGCCGCAATTTGCCGGCAAAGTACGCCCGCAACTGGTCCTCCGCCTGGTCCAACAGCTCAGTGGATTCATGACGCCCGGCCCCGGCTGGTACGAACGGCTCGAATTGAACCATGCGCAGCCCCAAATCGCTTGCAACCAATCGCAGTTTCAGACCGTCTACAACCATATCCAGGGTGAAACCCAGCATGAGAACAGTGTGCCATGACATGGGGATGACATTGTGTGCAAATGATTGTGATGAACGGATTTTCCGCTGCGGACTCTGTAAATCTCCTGTTATAATCAACACTATTCGTCAATATGCCTCTTAAGCCCTTCGCACCGAATTATGGCGCGGACAAGAAGATCTTCTTG
>PLWR01000312.1 GCA_003165615.1 Acidobacteriota bacterium
GAGGCCCGGTCGAAAATATCCATCAACCGCGCCCGCAACCCTTCGCGGATTTGACTCACCAGGCGGTCGCCGCTCAGACGGCGGAGATACTCGTGGATGCCGATCAGGCTGAAGGCCCACGCGCGCGGGGAGGTAAACTCCGTAACCACCGGCAAGGCCCGGGCGAAAAGTTGTCCGGCCATCACCTGAAAACTTCGGTACGGGGAGCGTCCGACGCTCACGCCCAGCGCCCACAGCGCGCGCGCGTGGCAATCCTCCGACCCCTGTTCATCCCGCCAGCGGCGGTCGAAACCGAGAAAGTTATGGAAGCGTTGCGTTTTGTCGTCAAAGGCGTAATTCAAGAAGGCGGCGTAAGTGCTGGCCAGCGACCCGACGCGTGCCGGTTCTTCTTTCAACTCGTCGAGCAGGGTGGAAAGAATGAACGCCCGGGCGTTGTCATCGGTGCAATAGCCTTCGGCGAAATTCGGCACCATGAGAATGGCGTGTTGGAAAATACCGGTCGAATCGTTCATCCGGGAAAGATGATCCAGTCTCACCTCCGGCAACTCCCGCGGTTGCTGGTCGAGAGTCTTGGTGGCGAACAACTTGCGCGATACCGAGGCGCCCTGCAGGCGCGCTTGTTCGAAGCTGTGCATATAGAGCCGCGCCACGTTGCTCCACACCATCTCCCGGCCCAGCTTGTAAGCGTTCTTGCGCATGGCGTGCCGGCGTGTCGCATCGCGCAACAAGCCGGCGACCTCGCGCGCGATGGCCGGGGAGTCTCCGAAGGGCACCAGAATGCCGCGCTCTTCCGCCAGCAATTCCACAGCATGCCAGTAAGGAGTGGAAACCACGGCCTTACCGGCGCCAAACGCGTAAGCCAGCGTGCCCGAGGTGATTTGCGCCTCGTTGAGGTACGGCGTAATGTAAAGGTCCGCGGCGCCAATGAACTCTTTCAACTCCTCGAGTTCTACGAACCGATTATAGAAAATGACGTTCTTCTCAACCTTGTTCTTCTTGGCCAGGATTTCCAGGCTGAGACGATAGGCCTCACCGCGTTCCTTCAATTCGTGGGGATGCGTTGCGCCCAATACGATATAAACAACATCCGGGAATTCCGCCAGAATCTGGGGGAGAGCGTTCAGCACATGCTCAATTCCTTTGTTGGGGGAAAGTAACCCGAAGGTGAGCAGCACAACCCTTCCTTCCACGCCAAACTGGTCCTTGTAATAATTGGGATCGATAAACGGTATATCAGGAATGCCATGCGGAATAAGGTCAATCTTGGCGGAGGGCGCCTTGTAAATCTCCTGCAACATCTGGCGTCCGCGTTCGGTCATGACTACCAGCCGAGTTGATCGCGCCACCAATTCCTGCATCACGCGCCGCTGGGTGTCGTTGGGCTCCCGCAGGATGGTGTGAAATGTGGTGACCACGGGCATTTTCAATTCGCGAACCAGCGCCAGCACATGCCGGCCGGATGGCCCCCCGTATATCCCAAACTCATGCTGAACGCAGACGATGTCCACGTTGTTGATGTTGATGAAGTCCGCGGCGCGCTGGTAGGAGGTTAAATCCTGCTCCTCAATCTCAAAGCGAACGACGTCTGGATACTCGTAGCCGTTCTCGATGTCATTCACCGGCACCGCGAAGCAATGGCTTTGAGGGTAGTCCGCCGCCACCGCCATAAGCAGGTCGGACGTAAACGTGGCGATGCCGCACTGGCGCGGCAAGTAGTCACCGAGAAACGCTAACTTTCGGATTGTCGGAGGAGCTGTTCCCATATGCTCTTGCATAAGCTTTCCTGGTCCGCGCAATATTTCCCTAAATCTGCCCGGGCGCAGTCGAGTGCGAGGCGGCACATTGTGAGGAGGTGCCAGGGGATGCCAGTCCACAGTGGTCGCGCGACGGGCTGCGAATCAGCCGTGGCTATAGCGCATCCGAGTACGGAAATTGTCCCGCTCTCCCTCAGTCAAGGGCGCAATCAGCTTAGCGAGCAACGCGCTGAACGACTCCACGGGAATGGGGAAGACTCTGGGTTGTGTTCTGTTCAGTCCCGATTTCCGCCAACACCTGGCGCCACTCCGTCCTTCTGTAGCATCAGCGGGATTGGGTTTGAAGTCTGTTCACTTTTGCTCACGGGAAAGAGGATGGGTTGACACCGTGAGCAAACCCGACAGAGGGAATGCCGCCCTCTTCCCCTGAAATCGTACCGCACGCTTGAAGCTCCAGAAGAGAACGATCCGCATGGTGAACCGGTCATCAATGGCCAACAAGCTTATATGGAACATCCCTGGTAATCCCCGCCGAGACCAGACGGTAGCTCCGCCGCATGAACTGGGGTGAGCAAAATAGACCAGCCGACTAAGCAATTTTGTACAGACACACAACCGCCACTCGGTATACAAAACATCTGGAGACCAACTTGTGTGCTCAGGGTCTATTGAGGAGAATAAAGTGCGCGACGATTCCACAAATAGTGTCTTGCTTGTGGATGACGATCCGGGCCTTCGGGAAGTTCTGTCAGGGCAATTGGAAGAAGCGGGTTTCAAAGCACAACAAGCTGAGGATGGAATTGACGGCTTGATGAAACTCCGTGATGAGCTTCCCCAGGTCATCATTTCCGACTTGCAGATGCCCCGCATGTCAGGCGCCGAGTTCATATCGGTGGTGCGCCAGCGCTTTCCTTTCATACCGGTCATTGTCCTCTCGGCATCAATCCCCAAAGAGCTTCCGGCGGAAATCAGGCCCGAGCTCTGTTTCGAGAAGAGTGCGCAGAAAATACCCGCACTTTTGCAGGCCGTCCGCGAGCTGGCTCAAGAAACGTCCGATCGTGCCAACCTGCCGCAAGTCATCAGTATTCCGGGGCGGACACGCCCAAGCGGCGCCGGTTATTTCGTTCTGACTTGCACGGACTGTCTGCGCTTATTTGAGGTGGCGAGCAAGCCTGAGAATAAGACGGAAGAGCGGACCGCCGTCTGTGTCCATTGCGAGGCCCGTGTACCATTCTTGATCGAAAGCGCCGAGCCCGCCTAAGGCGAAACCCACCCGGCGCGCGACGCGTTGGCAAGGGTGACGTGGGCCGGTGGCGCGACCGGCAGTTGGAGGCATCAAACATGAGCAGAAAGACGCTCACTTTCAATTCCCGAAACTTCCTCAAAAGGATGGGCACGCAAAAGACGACTCGGGAGTACCAGGACCGGCAGGTCATATATTCGCAAGGGGACGCGGCGGATGCGATGTTCCAGGTCCAGAATGGCAGCGTGAAACTCGTGGTGGCATCGCCGCGCGGCAAACAAGCTGTTATCGCTATTTTGGGGCCAGGCGACGTGTTTGGGGAGGGTTGTCTCGTCAATCGATCCCTGCGGATGTCAACTGCAACGGCGGTTCAACTATCCACGATCGCCTGCGTGAAAAAGGGTGTCCTGTTTCGCCTGATCCATCAAGATCCTGCCTTTGCCAAGCTTTTTATATCCTACTTGCTTTCTCGCATGGTTCGCGTCGAAGAAGATTTCGTGGATCGACTCTTTAATTTCAGCGAGAAGCGTTTGGCCCGGGTTCTCTTGCTGCTCACGAGTTTTGGCGTGGAAAGTGGAGACGGAACGGCATTTCCCAGAATCAATCAGGAACAGTTGGCGCAAATGGTCGGCACCACCCGGTCGCGGGTCAGTCATTTCATGAACAAGTTTAGGAAGCTGGGCTTTGTCGATTACAATGGTAGCGGTGCATTGACGGTCCATAGCGGTCTCCTCAGCGCGGTCCTGCATGATCAGCCTTCAGGTCAAACCCTCGGTCATTCCCATCGGCCCCACACGGTAGTTCCTTCCTCATGAACTGCGGTGAGCAATTCCGACCAAACACGTGAGCCATGCTGTACAGACACGCGAAGCCGCCCGGGCTATAAACATAGCAGGCAGGGGACTCGCAAGCGTCTCTAGCTGAAAAGCGCCGACAGAAGGCATCGGCGGCAGGAGAGAGGCGGCAGGTGTCGCATCATCCGCCCAAGCAAAGGGGCGTATGCACTTTCACCGGTGGAGCGCACCGGGGCTGCAGCCCTGAATCCTGCCAATGGAGCAACCGTGATGAAGCCCAGCACCAAAAATAAGGTCCAAGGTAAGTTTCACGAAATGAAAGGTAAGGTCAGGGCGAAAGCAGGGGAACTGACGAATGATCCTGGTTTGCAAGCCAAGGGGATCGTGGAAGAGGCATCCGGACAAGTTCAAGGGATGCTCGGCCACGTGGAGAAGACCTTGGAAAAACCGCGATGCCGGCAGTAGTCCAACAGTTCTGATTGGGAACATCGGACGCTCCGGTCAGCGGGCAGTATTGTAAAAGGAGCTTTAAATGAAAAGACTTACATTAGTTTTTCTGTTGCTGACGTTCTGTGCAACGGCTTTCGCCGGTGAGACCCAATTGCAAAAGGCAACCAACGTTATGAATGAGATCATGAGTACTCCCGACAAGGGCATTCCTCATGATTTGCTCGATAAGGCCGTGTGTGTGGGCATCGTTCCTTCTGAGATCAAGTTCGCCTTTGGATTTGGTGGTACTTATGGACGCGGTGTGCTGGTGTGCCGCAAGGGCGGAGACGGTCAGTGGGATGCCCCCTCCATGTTCACCATGGGCGGCGCGAGCGTGGGATTTCAGATCGGCGGTAAGGCCACCGACGTCGTATTCCTCGTCATGAACCCGGGCGGCATGAAAAAACTGGTTCAGGACAGCGTCAAGCTGGGCGGGGAATTATCCGTAGCGGCCGGCCCAGTGGGTCGTTCCGCGGAAGGCGCGACCGACGTTCAACTCCATGCTGAGATTCTGAGCTACTCGCGTGCACGCGGGTTGTTTGGCGGGGCGTCGCTCGACGGAGCCGTATACAAGCAGGATGAAGACGACAACCAAAAGGTTTATGGACGCAGGGTGACGGCGAAAGAAATCCTAATCGACGGCACGGTGAGCCCTACTCGTGCGGCCCAAGGCCTGGACGGCGCATTGACGCATTACTCTCCCTCGGGTGGACGTACGTTTGCCAGTTTATAAGCGATCCATAGGGAGAACGGCAAGTCACTGAATGAAAACAACCACCGCGCCAGACTCCACAAACGTCTGGCGCGCGAATTCCGGGTTTACCCTCATTTAGGAAGAACGAACCATGAGAAAAACGCCAATTGTTGCACTCATCCTCTCTGCCTTGCTGATGTGCAGCGGTGCCTCGTTTGCCTATTCCGTCCTGACGCATGAGGAAATTGTCGACCTGCTCTGGAAAGATGAGATCCGGCCTCTGTTGCTCAAGCGATTTCCGGCGCTGACGGAAGATCAGATTACGGCGGCGCACGCCTATGCCTACGGCGGCGCCGTCATCCAGGACCTCGGTTACTACCCATTCGGCAGCAAGCAATTCACCGATCTGGCACATTACGTTCGGAGCGGGGACTTGGTTCGTGAGATGCTGCTGGAGAGTCAGGACGCTAACGAGTACGCGTTCGCCATGGGGGCCTTGGCACACTATGCGTCAGACATTGCCGGCCACCCGGCGGTCAACCTGTCCGTGGCGATTGAATACCCGAAGTTGCGGGCGAAGTACGGTAACTCCGTCAATTATGCCGAGGACAGAACGGCACATGTCAGAACGGAAATCGGGTTCGACATGGTGCAGGTGGCGAAGAGCCGTTATGCCTCGCAGCAATATCACGATTTCATCGGGTTTCAGGTGTCCAAGCCCCTTCTGGAACGCGTCTTTCCGGTGGTTTACGGCGTGGACTTGAAAGACGTGCTTTCCCACGAGGATCTCGCCATCGGGTCATACCGCTACGCTAACAGCCAGTTGATCCCGGAGATGACGCGGGTCGCGCTGCGCACCCATAAGAAGGACATGATGCGCGAAGAACCCACCTTCGCCAAGCGAAAGTTCCTTTACCGTCTTTCGCGCTCCGATTATGAAAGGGACTGGGGCAAGGAATACACCAAGCCGGGATTCGGCGCGCGCGTATTGGCAGTGTTCATGCGTTACCTGCCGAAAATAGGGCCCTTCAAAGCGATGGCGTTCAAGAATCCCACTGCGAAGACGGAGGAGATGTATTTTAGGAGCATTAATACCTCTGTAGATCAATATCGAGCCTTTCTAGAAGAATTGCGGACGGACTCTCTGCAACTCCCCAACATTAATCTTGATACCAGCAAGACGACCAGGGCGGCGGAGTACACACTGACTGACGACTCATATGCAAAGTTGCTGGCCAAACTTTCCGAGCGCAAGTTCGACCGGACGTCACCCGAGCTGCGCACGAATATTCTGGAATTCTATTCGGACCTCTCCGCCCCGATCGAGACCAAGAAGGACTCCGCCGGTTGGCAGGCCGTGCTGACGTCGCTTGATCAGTTGAAGGCGCTGACTCCGGCTCCAACCGCAGTGGGTAGGTCTCCACAAACTCTGCCGCCCGCCCCTGTGGTGCATGGAGGGAATCCGCCGCGTCCCAAGGAAATAGCCGGAACGGAATCCGGCGGGGTACTCTAAGCCAAGGGCCGTCGCAGCGAATCGACAGGCTTGGAAACAGGGTGGAGGCCAAACACTGGGGCTTCCCCCTTGCTCCAGAAAGCTGCATCCGATCAGCCTTGGCAGAGACGCGCAGGCGATATTCAATGATGGACAACGGGGAGCCGACGCAAAGGCGTCTGCCTCCAAAAACGAGGAGGATTGAATTTATGGGCATAGTGCAAACGCCCTTGGTACAAATCTTTATTGCCCTGATCGTGGTGGGTGTTCTTCTCTGGCTCGTCAACAACTTTATTCCGATGGCGGGATCCATCAAGTCGATCCTGAATGCTGTGGTCATCATCATCGTCGTGGTGTGGCTCCTGAATATCTTTGGCCTCATGCATTACATCACCAATTTTCACGTCAATCGCACAGGGTGAGGGCGGTCTTTCCTCGGGGCGGAAGCGTGATTCGTGGCTGGCGCATGACTGGATCGCTCAGGCCCTCGGGCGCTTCGTACGAGTCTGCACAGAGGATGAATGTGTACCATTTGCGACCCTCAAACGTATTCGTGAATCTGAAAGCTGCCTGCGTGCTGTTCAAAAAGGCAGGCACGGCATGGGTGGACGATAATGCCCCGAGCATGGGGGCGGCGCTGGCGTTTTACACCGTGTTTTCGCTCGCGCCGGTCTTGATCATCGCGATATCGGTGGCGGGTCTGGCGTTCGGGCAAAAGGCGGCAGAGGGTGAATTCTCCCGGCAACTCCAGGGCTTGGTGGGTGAGACGGGTGCCAGAGCCATTCAAGCGGTCATCCAGAGCGCGAATCGGCCCGCGCTTGGTATCATGGCGAGCGCCATCGGCATCGGGACCCTGCTGGTCGGTGCGTCAGGCGCGTTTGTTGAGCTCCAAGATGCGCTCAATAAGATCTGGAAAGTTCAGGGCAGAGCGAAAAGTATCTGGTTGCTCGTGATTCGACAGCGCTTTTTGTCCTTCGGCCTGGTCCTGGGTTTGGGTTTCCTGTTACTCGTGTCACTGGTGGTGAGCGCCGCGCTGGGGGCGGTAGGAAATTTCATCACACCGCTGCTTCCCTGGCCCGTATTCATGTTGGAAGCGGTCAATTTTCTTCTCTCGTTGGGTGTGATTGCGCTGCTCCTCGCGATGATCTTTAAGTATCTGCCAGACGCCGATGTCGCCTGGAGTGATGTGTGGGTGGGTGCGGCCGTTGCTTCACTACTCTTGACCACCGGCAAAGCGCTGATTGGGTTTTATCTCGCCAGGTCCACCGTCGCCTCAGCATACGGGGCAGCATCATCCCTTGTTATTATTCTCACTTGGGTATACTACTCAGCACAGATTATCCTTTTTGGCGCGGAGGTCACGCAGGTCTTCTCCCACTAACACGGTTCGCGGATGCAAGTTCTTCATTGAGTGGCAGCCCCATCGGGGGCCACCACCGCGGGAGGGGCTTTGATTAACAATTGCCGGTAGACGATTCGCAAAGCAGCGAGCACCGGGACCGAAAGAAAGCAGCCGGCTATACCTGCGATCGAGCCGCCCGCCAGGACCCCGAAGATAACCAGCAAAGGATGTAGCTTCATGCCGGCGCTGAGCAACTGTGGTGACACCACATAATCCTGTAAAAAGCGGAACGCGAGAAGGAACACGAAGATCGCGAGCAGGTGGTGGGAGCCGGTCAAGCTGGCAACGAGCAAGACGATGACGGCTCCGGCCAGTGGACCCACCATGGGAATAAATTCCAGGGGAAAAGCGACAGCCGCCAACAGAATCCCAT
>PLWR01000577.1:0-6210 GCA_003165615.1 Acidobacteriota bacterium
TCTGGCAGGCGGCGTCAAAGCTCACGTTGGCGGGCTTGGCGTAAAGCGAGTTGGCTCCCGTCACCGTGTACTCCGCAAAGCTGCCCGGGCGCACATCATCGGGGCCGTCGCCTCCCGTGGTGTACATGTGTTCGCAATAGTGCTCCTGCCCCATCAGGCAGTACCGGCAATATCCGCAGTGCCCGCTGGGGCAAACAATGACTTCGTCGCCTTCCCTCACACTGCGCACATGCGCTCCCACCGCGGCAACTACACCGGCGGGTTCGTGTCCGGGAACGAGCGGGAAGCGCACGTTCTTGCGGATGCCCTTGATGGCTTTGTAATCGGTGGCGCAGATGCCGCAGGATTTGATTCGCACCACGGCTTCATCCGGTCGCGGCTCGGGAATGGGCCGATCTTCCAGCACCAGCTTATCAACATCGTATAAGACCGCAGTCAACATGTAATCCATCCTCCATCTGAAGTTGTATTGGGGCCGGGTAGCGCGTCTGTTTGGCAGGTCCGCGGTTTGTCCCCGGACGACAATGAAGAGCTAAGACAAAGAATTCTTCTTCCCTCTCCCCCAAGGGGGCGAGGGAAGTGAATTCAAACCAACTCCACTCGGGAAAAGTTGGTTAGTGGGCAAACGCAACGGAAAGGCGCGGCCTTTCCGCACAGCCAGGAGCGAAGCCCCATCAAACGTCACGATCGCTCCCTAATTTGGGCAATAACTTACTTAACTCATCCACTTCTCCGGTTACCGATCCTCTCTTGAAAACTGTCATCCTGAGTGGGGATGGGCTTCCGGCCCACCCATATACATGAACGTCGCGCCGCCAGGCCCTCACTGAAAATAAGAGGGTTATGGCGCGTCGTTCGACGGAGCCCGTCTGTTGGGCGATGGACCTCGGCATTTCACCGGGGTGGNNGTCCTTCACCCCGACAAAGGACGTCAGGGTTCAGGATGACAGGTCCGGAAAATGTTGCCCAACCCTTTTTTATCCTCGGTCCCTCTGCGGGATTGAGTCAAGTAAGTTATTGCCCTAATTTGGACAGCCTTGCGCGATAGCGTGCCCGTACTTGCTAATTCGCCTGGCCCGCCGGCGGATTGAGTTTCTTAACCAGATTCGCGACATTGGCGGCAAAGTGCCGGATCGTGTCGATTCCCTCCTGGTCCTTCCACGCCTCACCGGGAAGACGGCCGACGACCATATTCCAGTAAGTCGATCCCGGAACAATCATATCGTTAATCAGGAAGAACATGAGCATTTCCTGGATGGTCGATGTCTGGCCGCCCCGGCGCGCCACCGCCACAGGTCCCCCCACCATTCCTGCCAGGAAATGATCGGAATGCATGGAAATGTAACCGATGCGCTGGAGCGCGGCCATCACATCTCCGCGCGCCGTGCCGAAATAGACGGGAGTACCCACAATAAGACCCTGCGCGCTACGAATTTTCTCGATGATTTCGTTCAATCCATCCTGGATGTCGCACTTGCCGGTCTCCGAACACTTCCCACAGGCCGTGCAGGATTCAATTTTCATGCCAGCGAAAGAAACCACTTCAGCCTCTACGCCTTGCTCCTGAATAATCTTGGCGCATTCTTGCATGAGCTGCGCCGTGTTGCCGTCGGGTTTAGGACTTCCACTGATCAAAAGAGTCTTGGGCATGATTCCAACCTCCCTACAGAATTATCGAACCGCATATTCTCGCACGGATAGCGCTGGCTGGCACATTTATAGAGAGCGTGGTGAAGTTGGTGGACAATTCGTTCCCATCGCAACCTTATCCTGCCACGACAAAAATGAGCCAGAGAAGCTTCTGGTTAAGCCTTTCCCGTAACGCTTAAGCTACAATGGAAAATTGTGCCAGGCGCGGTGGCGGTTTGGCCGGCGCTGGAAAACTTTCAGAAAACCAACATGCACATACCCGATGGTTATCTCAGCCCGTCGACCTGCGCCGTTCTCTATGGAGCTTCGGCCCCCTTCTGGTATACCGCCCTGCAACGAGTGAAAGCGCATCTCTCGACTCGTCTGGTGCCTTTACTATCCGTGATGGCGGCGCTCTCCTTCGTGGTAATGATGTTCAACCTGCCTTTGCCCGGTGGCACCACGGGGCACGCCGTGGGCATGGCGATCACCACCATTATCCTGGGGCCGTGGGCGTCCATTCTGGCCATTTCCATTGCCCTCGGGATTCAGGCCGTCTTCTTTGGGGACGGAGGCATCACCACCCTGGGGGCCAACTGCTTCAACATGGCAATCGTGGGTTCGTTGGTGGCGTATGCGGTTTACCGCCTCGCGGCGGGACGTGTGGCTCTCACCTCTCCGCGGAGGGTGGTGGCTGCCGCGCTCGCAGGTTACGTGGCCATCAATGCCTCGGCCCTTTGCGCGGCGGTGGAATTTGGGATTCAGCCGCTATTCTTCAAAGACCCGACCGGTGCGCCGCTCTATGCTCCGTACCCTTTAAGCATCGCCGTTCCGGCCATGATGATCGGCCACTTGACGTTTGCCGGCCTCGCGGAGCTGGTGCTTTCCGCAGGAGTGGTGGCCTATTTCCAGAGAACCAACCCCTCTCTTCTGAAGCTCACGGCGCCCGGCGCTATAGCCGCCGAGGAGGCGATTGCCGGCGCAAACAGTCAAAGCATGTGGCAGACCGTGCGCCCGCTGTGGATTGGGCTTGCCCTGCTGATGGTGCTGACCCCGCTGGGAATTTTGGCCGCCGGCACCGCTTGGGGTGAATGGAGTGCGCGGGATTTCTCCAATCTGCAAACGCGTGAGAAAATAGGCCAGGCTTCACAGGACATCACGCCACCCATCCAGCCGCCGCGAGGTTTGGAGCGCCTCTCCGGATTGTGGACCGCGCCCTTCCCGCAATACGCGCCGTCGTTTGTGCGCCGACCGGCGGTGGGGTATGTGCTTTCCGCCATGTTTGGCTCTGGCGCAATCATTCTGGTATCGCTCTTTGCCGGGTGGCTGGCCACCCGCGCACGGGACAAAGGCGGGTGTTAGGTGCCAAGTGTCAGTTCCCTAGATACGCAAATGGTAGGTAGTAGATGGATCGTAGGGGCAGGGCTGTCCAAATTATATTCAATCGGATATAACGTGACCCATGTCTACGCCGCCAAAACAAAAAAATCTACTTCCCTCTCCCCTTTGGGGGAGAGGGGGGACCGCAAGGCGGAGGGGGCCCCACGTTCTGCTGGTGGTGGGGGTGAGGGGGTTGGTCCCAAGCAGAATACTCAATGTCAAGGCTGCGTTACCCGCAACGGTTCTGACCCCCTCACCCGTCTCGCCCCGGCTGATGAGTACGCCGGTTGCGAGCCACCCTCTCCCCCAAGGGGGCGAGGGAAGTAGAATCAGATCAACCCCGCTCGGCGCGAGTTGGTTAGTACGCAAGCGCCTACGAGCCGCAGCGGTGAACTTGTGGGTGGGACAAATGCCATGAACTTTCTTGAGCGCACTCTCGCCAGTTTCCTCAGCGCCATGGAGCATGCGCTGGACGCTGAGGATCTCGCCAAGGCGAACGGCCTATTGCAACGGCTTGACCCGCGCATCAAAGTTATTGGCATCCTCACCCTGATTATTGCGGCGGCGACGTCGCACAAACTCTGGGTGATCGGTGCGGTGTTCGCCATCGCGCTCATCCTCGCCGCATCTTCTCGAGTGTCTCCGCTGCTTCTGGCCAAGCGCGTCTGGATTCCCGTTCTACTTTTCACTGGCATCATCGCCTTGCCCGCGCCCTTCGTAATTCCCGGCCGTGTGGTCTGGCGCCTCCCTGAATTTGGCTGGCCGGTGACAGCGCAAGGATTGTTGAGTCAAGGTTACCTGATGAGCCGGGTTGAAACCGCCGCGACTTTATCGGTGCTGCTCATCCTCTCCACACCGTGGACGCACGTTCTGAAGGCGCTGCGCGTCCTTCGAGTTCCCGTGGTCTTGGTGGTGATTTTGGGGATGGCCTACCGATATATTTTCCTCTTGCTCGATAGCGCACGCGCTATGCTGGAATCGCGCCGCAGCCGCATGGTGGGTGAGTTGAAAGGCCCAGACCGCCGACGCTTGGCCGCTGCCAGTGTGGGCGTTTTGATGTCGAAGACCATGCATCTCAGCGGCGACGTTTACAGCGCCATGCTCGCCCGGGGATTCCGCGGCGAAGTTTACATGCTCGATGATTTCCGTACCGCCGCGCTCGACTGGATCATGCTGGCGGTTTTTGCCACCCTGGCGGCGGGGGCATTCTATTGTGGTAGATAGGACAGGGGGAAGGGCGGGGCTTCGCAGGCTGCGGAAAAATCGCTCAAACTGTCATCCTGAGGAGGCGAAGCCGGTCCTGAGCATCGCGAAGGAAGGACCTCTGTATTTGCTCGAAAATAAATACAGGGGATCTTCGCTGTGCTCAGGATGACAGCATTGTTGGGTTTTTCCGCAAGCACTAAAGCCCCTCCCTTCCGGGAGCCATGAATAATCGTGCTTACGAATGCAATTTGGCACGAGTTCCGTGCCATCAGGAAATGAGGGAATGACGTGCCGGTTCCGGTCTTTGACGTTCGTGAGGTCACCTTTCGGTACAGCCAGGTGAAGGCGCTCGACAACCTGAGCCTCGCCATTCCGCCCGGCCAACGGGTGGCGCTTCTGGGAGCGAACGGCTCCGGCAAGTCCACTCTGTTGCGGCTTCTGGACGGGTTAGCCTTTCCGGAACATGGCAGCATCACCTTTTGTGGCGAGCCCCTCAGCGAGGAGCGCCTGCAGGATCCCAAGTTCGCCTATCCGTTCCGGCAACGTGTGGGACTGATCTTTCAGAACCCCGACGTCCAACTGTTTTCCCCCACCGTGTTTGATGAGGTGGCCTTTGGGCCCTTGCAACTTCAATGGCCGAAGGAGAAGGTCCGCGCGGCGGTGGGAGAAATGCTGGACCGGATGAAGATCAGTCATCTCGAAGACCGCTCGCCGCATCACTTGTCGACGGGAGAGAAGAAACGCGTGACGCTGGCCTCCGTGCTGGTGATCGATCCCGAAGTGCTGCTGCTCGATGAGCCCACCGCGGCCCTTGATCCCAAGAGCGCCAGCCAGATGATCGATTTCCTGATCGGATTGCGCGGGGGAGCGAAGACCGTGATCACCAGCACTCACGATCTCGACATCGTGGAGGACATTGCCGATCACTGTTTTGTTTTTCAGACGGGCCGCGTGGTGGCGGCAGGAACGCCCACGGAAATCCTTCGCCAGACTTCACTGCTGGAGCAAACCAACCTCATTCACGCCCATCGGCATGTTCATGCCGACGGCGAAACTCATTCCCACCCTCACATGCATCCCCACCTGCATCCTCACAAACATTGACAACCCATCTTGGGGCTTCCACGAGCAATCGTAGCGTAGACCTCAACCCGCAGGTCCGCGTTGCGTTGTCTTAATATCATAAGGCGAATTGCCGATGATGTTGAGTGCGGCAGCGTCCGGGTAGTGGTGTCATTTGGAATGGGGAACCCTTTCATCGCACCGGTCATTCCCGCGAAGGCGGGAATCCATTCCGTCGTCGGGTCATTCCCAATGGCTTGCGAAGTGGGTGCCCGCATGCGCGGGAATGACTGCACTTGGGAGGGTCTGCGTCTCGCAAATGACACCAGCACCAGCGTCCGCGCAGGGTTCCCAAACGGCCTGCCGCGGTGTAAACTTCTATATTCCCCGGGAACTGGAATTCATGAGCCTGGGGGAAGCCTAACTTTATATTTGAAGGAGAAATCATGGCGGCAAAACGCATTGGAATTCTCACCGGCGGCGGCGATGTTCCTGGATTGAATTCCGTCATCAAGACGGTGGTTTATCGAGCCAGCGACGCGGGTAGTGAAGTGATCGGCATCCGGCGCGGATGGGAGGGCCTGACTCACGTTGATTTGAACGACCCGGCCAGCCGCACGCATTACATTCTCCCTCTCGACCGTGAGAATACGCGCACCGTGGATCGCACCGGCGGCACCTTTCTCCACACCTCGCGCACCAACCCCCAAAAGATGAAGAAACTTCCGGCGATTTGCGCGGGAGGAGATTTCCCCAAGGTGGATAGCACCAAGAAAGGCGTGACATCGCAGGTCTACGACATCACCTCGCAGGTATTGAAGAACGTCGAAAGGCTGGGCCTCAACTACCTGGTGGCGATTGGCGGCGACGACACGTTGAGCTACGCAGCGCGGCTCGACAAGGAAGGGGTGAAGGTGATCGCCGTTCCCAAGA
>PLWR01000577.1:6254-6395 GCA_003165615.1 Acidobacteriota bacterium
CCGGATACACCGCGCTTTACACGGCGTATGTTACGGGTATCCGCTGCGCCATTCCCGAGTTCAAGTTCGATTTGAAAAACATGATTGATTTGCTCCTCCAGGATAAGAAAGAGAACCCCAGCAATTATTCCATCGTCGTCC
>PLWR01000445.1 GCA_003165615.1 Acidobacteriota bacterium
CAGCCGCGCATCCAGCGGCAGGTCTTCAAACCACACGGCCACCGCGTCGGGCGGAGCGGGGCCAGAAAGCAACAGCGTCGAAAGTCGGCTCATGCGCACCAAGCTAACACTCCTGCCCTGCCGCTGCCTAGCCTGTGCTGTATCCTTTTCGCATCAGCAGAAAGCCCGCCCGGTGACTGGCTGCGAGTGGAATGCCTCGGGGAAGGAAGAAGCAGGCAAACGCGTTGCGGGACGAATACACCACTGTCATCGCTCGCCACTACTCTCGGCCTCACCGCTGCCCCCGGCGAAACAGTCCCGGCCCAAAAGTAAATTGGTAAGCAATGTAAACCTGAAACTCCGTTGGCCCCGCAATCGAGCGCCCCGCCGAAAACAACACGTGATGCCGGTCGCTGAAATCAAACACTGCCCCCAGGTTGAACGCCGTGTCCGCCTGTTCCCCAACCCGCATCGATGTCCGATGATACACCTCCCCGCCAACCAGCAGATTCTTCATCACCTGGTTCTGCAACACCATCCCCCCATAACCCCAGTCCCGGTTACCCGCCCCGCCATTGATGCCATAGCCGCCGCCCCCATAAATCGTCCACTTGCCAAAGCTTTTCTGCGCCCATAACGGCAGAAATGCCTGCAAGTGCCCGTTTCCCAATCCTTCCTCAGCACTTCCGGTGGGGACCTCCAACAGCGGGAATATCCCAATCTGCGGCATCCGTTCCGTCTCCTGCACGAACCGATACTTTACCCCCAGTTCCAGGTCCCCAAATCCCCATTGCCCGGCCCCATGCGCCGGCGCGCTGTAAGCCAACGGGGCAATCAAATGGAACTGCACATTCGAAATCGCCCCGTAATTCACCTCAAAGTGTGGCGCCGTTCCTGACCATCCGTCCGCCGTCTTGAAATTCTGCGAAGCCAGATACCACTCCCAGTGCTGATACTCCACCGGTTCAGGATCATCCGTGGTAAACGGCGGTCCCGCCACCAACCCCAGCGGCCCGGCCAGCAGCAAGCCACCAATACCAATCAGCACACCAGCCGCTTGGCTGGAGATGAGTTTGGTGAGACAGGTCATGGTGCCTTATCCATAGCGACAGGCCGGNNCCGAGACACGGTCCTCATGCTCGATCAAAGCACCCCTGTATTTCATGCTCCAAGGGTGGCCTTGTGCCCAAAGCGAATCAAGCAGGAGCATGCATGATTTGACAAACTGCCCTGCCTCGAATGCCCATTCCGCCGCCCGCCACTTGATTCCGCGGGCCTGCCATGTGGACCCGCTGGGCTGCCCCGCATGCCAGAATCCCATGCGCGTCATCGCCGCCATTGACGACCCGCAAGTAATGGAGAAAACCTACGCCACCTGGCTCTCTGGCACGATCCCCCCCCCGCCCCGCCTCCCCAGGGCCTGGCGGGGCTCTCGCCCGTCAGCCGGGAAGGGGAGTTCGGGGGCCGTACCGACAATCGGGAATGAACCAGACCGCCCCGTCCCGCATGCCCATCCCGCCGGACGCAGCATCGAAAGACTCGGCTCCGGCAAAGACTGCTGGTTGACCCCCTCCGCCACGTGTGGGAGGTTGGGTCCGTAATGAATGAGAGGGAAAGTCAGTTTTCCTTCACCCGCGCAGCGCCAGGTGCAAGCGGGCCTGCGTAAAACCAAATTCTTATCAATTATCGGTGAGTCTCATGCGATGCTCTTTTGCTCAGATGGTATTCCTTTTGGCGCTGTTCCCGGCTCTCCTGGCTTGCGCGGCCGATGCTCTGTTCGTCGGGCAATCGGTGCCGGCAAATCCCTTGGGGTCGGGGGCCGCTCCGGCGGAAAACGTTGCGCCGGCGGGCTATACCGTCGAGGTTTCCACCGGCTCCGGAAAGTCACTCGCGACGCAGAAACCCCACATTGCCTCTGTGAAGGCGGCTTTGGAAGCGACACTCCCTGACCTGGCCGTCTATTTCGGCCAGAGGCCGGCGATCGGCTCGGCCTATCAGAACGCCAAGGATACGAGCAGGGGCGGAGCCACCTTCAGCAGCACTCTGAATGGGCATGTCGTCCGCGGAATCATCAGCGTCAAGCTGCAAGACGGCGGCGCAAAGGTTGCCATCGTCTTCGGACGGGCCGATGCCCCCAAGGGTGAATGGGAAAAGCTCATGGCCGCGCCCGCCCGGCTGGCCAGCACGACAGCGCCTGCCAACGCAGGCCAAGCCGGTGGTGCTCCGGCTGCGAACGTTGCCCTGACCGAATTTGACTATCCCGATGGAACCGGAAGCATTGGCTTGCCCGAGGGGTGGACGACCCAGGCCCAATCTGCTGCCGGTGGTGTCGCGATCAAGGGGCCTGCGAATCAGGTCGTCTTTGTACATAACGCCGTTACCGTTCAAACGCCTGACTCTCCGATGGTTCTGGCTCAGCAACGGACGGATGCCCAGCTTGCAGAGATGAACCGGCGCCTGGCGCAAAGGAATCAGGCCCCATTTACGCCAAAGCCAGCGCCCCCCATGCTGGTTGCGCCGCCCTCCGATCCGATTGACGCTGTTCAGGTACTCGTGCCTCAATTCAGCAAGCGGAACGCATTTTTTAACGGTCCCACGATCACCTTCGGCAAGTTCATTTCCGCCAAGGAGGTTCCGTCGAATGTGCCCAACACAAAGTTCGCCATCGCCGACTACACCATCTCGCAAACATTGAATGGGCAGTCGGCCTCGCTGCGCGTTCAGGCCGAACTCAGCACATGTCCCCTCGG
>PLWR01000566.1 GCA_003165615.1 Acidobacteriota bacterium
TGCGACCCAATTAGTGGCCACGCCGTCGCCATTCAAATACCGCTTCCCAAGAGCTACCTGGGCCTTGGAGTCTCCTTTGGCCGCTTGCTCCTGCAACCGCTCAAGTTCTGACGGTGGTTGCTTTGCTCCATGAATCTGTGTCGCTGCAGGGCGCTTCGACTGGTGTTGCCAAAGAATGATTGAGGCCAGGCAGGCGGTGCCGGCCAAGGCTGCCGCCGCGATTACGAGTCCAGTCTTCCATCTCCTCGGGCGGCCCGGGACAACGAATTCGTGGCTGCATGTCGGGCACTGAACCGACTGGCCCCTAATCTCTGCCGGCGCTTCGATGGACTGGCCACAGGCCGGGCAGTTGAATGTCATCGTTTCCATGATTCTTTGCTCCTGCGCTGTTCCCCGAATGGAAGCCGCTCTCGGATCTCGTATAAAGCGTCGCCGGACTTGTTGGTGAATGTAATCGTGCCGTAGTTGGTTTGCACGAGCACCGGCGCGCAAGCAGCCAGGAATGCGAGCGTGAGAGTTCTCATCACGGCCTTTTCCCGTTGCGCGTGCGGCGGATTGTTCCAATTCGCTAATGCCGCCATGCCCTCAACAAAGCAAATCCGGGAGCACCCGTCCAGGATTATTTACGGGATTATGCACTTAGCAAACAATAGGCTTGCTTTTCATCCCCGAAAGCTTATCGGCTTGTGGGATATGATGCAATTCTACGTCAGCGTTTTTATTGGCCGCCTAGATTGGCTGCAACTGAACGCCTCCAGAATTCACGACCTTGCCAACGATGGGGGTGTTGACGGTAAAGTCGAAAACCGGGATGCAGCCGAGTTGTCCAGTGAATTAAAGGCAATCTGGAATGTTTGTCACTCTATGGGCATGAAGGGTTCCGTTGCAATGTGCCGAAATCTGGTGGGCGCTTTGCGTAAGGCGGGCACCCGACCGTATTCCGTTATTGAAAGCGGCTTGCTGGGGATTCGGGATGAAATCAGGCGAGAGCTTGGCGAAATTGACTTTGTGCTTATCGAGAGGGGCGACGCACAATATTTTGAGCGCGACAACCTGTTCGGCAAAGGCGTTGCGGCGAGGTTTGTTGAGGCCGGGCCGGAGATTAAAAGCGCGGGCAACTGCATCGCCTTCGGGCTGCATACTGCCGCCGTGTTTCACCTTATGCGTGTTGCGGAATTGGGGCTGCGTCGTCTGGCAAAAAGCCTAAAGGTTCCTCTTCCTTATCCCATAGAGCTTGCTACGTGGGACAAAGTGATTTCAGCCATCCAGGGCGAATTAGACCGACTCAAGAATTTGCCGAAGAGCAAAGCGAAGGATAGAAAACAGCAATTTCAAAGTGGGCTTTTACTTGACATACGTGCCTTCAAACACCTGTGGCGCAATCCAGTAATGCATAGCCGAGGCCGATACGACGGGCACCAAGCGCGAAGTGCGTTTGAGCACATCAAAGCGTTCATGGAAAAACTGGCCTAAACACTCTACACCCCGTTCGCAATCTCGTGTTTGCCCAGTTCGGTAGCACGATGCGGACAGCGGGTGCTTCGGCGACACGCTCTCCCTCCAGAACTGGCCAGACCGGTTCCGGCTGGCGGTTATTCTACCCCGTCTCCCGCGCTGCGGAATATCAAGTATCTTCATGGACTCTGATGGTTGCTCCTGCCGCTTGCCCGGCCCCAACGCTTGCTCGCCAAGCCGCCGCCGCCGCCGACAGAAATGACCTTATCATCCAGTGCTCCATGCGCCCTGATACTAGCCCGCCTGCTCCCACCGCGCAACATCCTTTTTCACATCCTGTCTGCCAGTCTCAGGCAAAGACGCAGCAGGATTTCGATTGCCCCACCCGCCAGCTCAGTCCACGCTGGCGCAAGCATGAGATTCGGCGCGCACATGTCCACCAGCGGCGGGGTTTGGAGAGCTTTGCAGCGCGGGCGCAGCATCCAGTGCGAGATCATCCAAATCTTCGTCAAGAACAACATGCAGTGGTTCGGGAAGCCATTTGCCCCGGAGACCCTCGCCTTGTATGCGAACGAACTGGCCGCTGACTCCTTCGCGTGCGTCTTCGGTCACGCGGGCTACCTCATCAATCTCGGGGCGCAAGCTTCGGAGAACCGCGACCGTTCCATCCAGTCGCTGGTTCAGGAAATCCAGTTAGCGGCCCAGCTTGGGCTGCCTTTTCTGGTGCTGCACCCCGGCGCCCATCTGGGTGCGGGCGAGGCGGCGGGCATCAAACAAATCGCCGCCGGGCTGGACGAGGTGTGCGCCATGACCAAGAAGTCGCCGGTGCGCATCGCGCTCGAGAACACAGCGGGGCAGGGGACGTGCCTGGGGAATAAGATCGAGCATCTCGCCGCGGTCTTCGAGCGGGTTAAGAAACCAGAACGGCTTGGCGTCTGTCTGGATACTGCTCATTTCTTTGCCGCCGGCTACGACATCCGCACCCCCAAGGGCTGGAATGCTGCCATNNGACCGGCACGAGCACATCGGCAAGGGCAAGCTTGGGAAGGAAGCCTTCCGCCATATTGTCAGCGATGGGCGATTCAAGAACCTTCCCGGCTGCCTGGAAACCCCAAAATCCGAGGACATGCATGAAGATGTGCTAAACCTGCGTGTGCTCCGCTCGCTGGCGAAATCCGGCAGAGGCAGCGGGGTAAACTGAACCCCGTCCCCGGATCTACGCCGAGCGCAGGAGCCGAAACCGGGGTGAACAATCGCCCCCGAGATATGGGGTGTTCACCCCATAGCGGAAACTGTGCGGACAGTTAGATTACCTCCGTTCCTTGTAATGGTGGTTAGTTAGGTTTGGGCGGCCCTGGGTGGGGCCGCCTTTTCTATGCCTAACCCGAATTGCCCTTGATCCTGGGTTCTTCGCTATTTCCAGTGGAGTCGGTGGAATAGCGTCCCCTACCGCCCGCTCATACCGCCGTAGCCTCACCGGAGCCTCGNNCGAGGCTCCGGTGAGGCTACGGCGGGGAGCCGGAGGGGCTTGGGTGGGCGTGTCAGCCCCAAAACCAGCCTCAGACATCCTGACCCGTGGAAACTGGGTGTGCCCGCCGCTGACCCCTCACCCGCCCTAAAGGGCACCCTCTCCCCATCCGATGGGGAGAGGGATGGGGTGAGGGGGCGCACGTCAATTCCTCGGTCCACTGCAATTCAAGCACGCGAGTCAGGACGTGTGAGCCTTGGAGCGGAAACCGGGTTCATCAGACCCGGATGAGCTGGCGGCAGGCCAATCGCTTGCTACTGCCTCATGCCACGGCTCCGCAGGGGTTACTTCACGACCTGCTTGAGCACAAAGGGCTCGAAGAGCCCGTACGCCACCGTGGAATAGCTGTCGCCGGGCGGCGGGCCGGGGTTGGGGCCTTGGTGGAAACTGCCGGGCCAGGCCGCGCCTAGCGCGGGTTTGCCGTGGTGCGGCCCGAGCGTATTCTTCAAGGTGCCAATGACGGTAATCTCCACCTCATTCTGCCCGCGCTTGACGAACTTCGTCACGTCGCATTCCCAGGGCGGCGCATCAATGAACCCGGCGGGTTTGCCGTTTACGGCCACTTTCGCCACGCTGCCGTACCAGTTGGGCAACGCCACGATGAATCTCCCGGCGGGCTTCGTGACGTCGAAGCGCTCCCGATAGGAAACGCCCGCGCTATAGAACGGATGGCCTTGAAGGTTCCAGCCTGGACAGCCGGAAGGGCTGGTTGCCTGGCTGGCGGCGCCCAGGGTCAGGGCCTGGGCGGGAGTGATGACAAACCCTTTATCGGCGGGCTTCAGGGTAAAGTCGCCCAACACATAGGCCGGCTCCAGCTCGTGATACATGGTGAACGGGGAAGCCTTGATGGTGACAACGTTCTCACCCGTCCGGGCGACCGACGCAATGCCAATCCGGCCAAACGCCTTATCCAGCCACCAATCGTTGCGTTTGGCTTTCACAGTCTGGCCGTTGCAGGTGATGGTGTAAAGGTCGGGGCGCTCGATGACTATCGCAAGGTCTTTGGGCGCCGCCCCCTCGATGTTGAACTTGTAGCTCGCCGTGAAGCCGCTGCCGGGCGGGAAGGTCTTCCGGATAAGTTCATCCTTGAATTGCACCGCGCTGTCCCAGGGGTTGCGTTCCATGCCGTTCTTCTGCCAGGCAAACTGGTTGGCCTGGTAGAAGTAAATGTCCCGCTTGGTCTCGCCGCCGGCGGTGACGTCCACGTAATCAAGCGTCAGCACGTTCGGTTCGAGGCGGCTGATTTTCACCGGCCCGGTGGAGGCCAGGGTGGCGACCGTTTCGTGCGGGAACTCACCTTCGACCGGCTTCTGTGACAGGAACAGCAGCAGGCTGCCGGAGGGCGGCAGGTCGAACTTGACCGAGATACCCGAGTCGAGCCTGGCGGATGGGAAAGGCTTGATCTCGCCGGTATAGAGGTTCCAAGCCTCAGCCCCGCGCAAATTGGAGAGCACCACGCCGCTGGAAGGGTGCTCAATGCTGGTGTTGACCAGGAAGAGTATCTCCCCATCGGCGACATGCCGGCGGTGATGGAACAGGATGCCCTGATCGCCCTGGGCGCGCTCGATCCCAAAGCCCTCCTTCTTCTGGTTGTCCCGGAGCTCGGCTACAAGGGTATTGACCTTAAGCATCCAGTCGGCGGGAAGGGCAGCAGGTGAGCCAGTGGAGGCCGTGGTGGCAGCGCCGTCCACCCGCTCTGGCGACATACCGGTGGCTACCGTGCCAACCTGGTCCAGGAAAGCCTTCGTCTTGCTGTTAAGGTTTTCAATCAAAGGCGGCAGCACGACCTGCTGGTAGGTGCGGTTTCCGATTCTCAAGTGCCTGCCGTCGAGCGAGCCGTGGCGTGCGATCACGTCCTCATCCCCGATGTCATACTCCACCTGCGCCCCTTCGAGGGCCATCACGAGCTTGAAGAACGAGTCGCCGATTTCCTTGAGCTTGGCCCCGTCGCCCTGGTACATCCAGGCGGTGGTGGTTGGTTCGAGGACCAGCACCCGGTTGACCTGCTCCCCCTGAGAAAGGGCCATCGAGAGGCGCGCGAAGTATTCCGCCGAGACATGATACGCTTCCCACCACGGTTCATGGTAGGAGAACGACTGCGGATGGTCGCGTTTGCGCG
>PLWR01000458.1 GCA_003165615.1 Acidobacteriota bacterium
TCAATGGAGCTCTGGGCGGCTATCTGCTATGGGTTGGAAAAACATATGGGTCTTTGATCCTGGAAGCCGATGGCAGGCACGTACTCACTGACTGCTTGACCAGTCTCGGAGTCCTCGTGGGACTGGGTTTGACCATCCTCACGGGCTGGGGGCGTTTTGATCCGATGGTGGCGATTCTTGTCGCCCTGCAAATCCTCTGGATGGGGAGCAAGTTGATTCGCCAATCCATCGGCGGGTTGATGGATGAGGTCGATCCCGTGGCCCAGGCTCAAATCCGGCAACTGCTCATCGAGATGACTTCCGAAGCCGGGGTTGAGTTTCATGGGTTGCGGCATCGCAACGCGGGCGACACGACTTGGGTGGAATTTCATTTGCTCTTCCCTAAAGACACTTCTTTGGAATCTGCTCACACCCTGGCCACCCGAATTGAAGAGCGGATCCAACATAATTCAACAATGAGAACCGAAGTGATTAGCCATTTGGAAACACTGGAGAACCACCGTGAGGTCCACCGTCGTGGTCACTTTGAAAAGTTTGACGAGTAAGGCCTGCCGAAATCCCAACTTCCGCCCGAACCAGCCGGTGTCCTCCTGACCTGACCAATATTTTGTACCACCACATGCCGGAAAGTCTATATTACGGCCGCGCACATGGTTCCGGCGCTGGCGGGTATTCGGCTTGGGAAGTCGCCTTGCCGGAAACCGACTTTCTACCGATCTTGGCGAGCCTTGCGCCTTGGCGTCTCCGCTTCGAAAGCCGTGGGGAATAAGGAAAATGGGAATGCTTTTCAAGCCCCGTTAGATTCTGTGTGAAAACCTCGGCCGGCAGGCGCAGGCTTCATGGTGCCGGGGCATTCAGCAGTTGATTCATGAGGAACTGCAAGAGTCTGTCTGACTTGAAGTACTCGTCGACTTCCTCGTGTCCCTTCCCGGGCACAATAGTCAGTTCGGCAGCGCCGCCGAGTGCCGTGTAAGCAGCAACGAAAGGCCGGCTATTGTTTTGCTCCGGAACCAATCGATCAGAATCCCCATGCAGGATAAAAATCGGAATCTGTGCCTTGGCGAGCGGGCCAGCATGCGATAGGGGGCTAAGTTGAATTAATTGCTTCTGAAATTCCGGCAAGGAGGTGTACCCATAAGCTGTCGCTGCCTGCCGAAACAGCGGGGAACCTGCCGGAGGCCAACTGGCGAGATTGAGTACGGGGTAGATTCCCGCAATGCACCGGACATCTTCCGGATTTTCCTCCGCCCAGTCAACACCCATCAGCCCTCCCCGACTCTGGGCTAGAAAGCACGGCTGGGGGGAGAGGTGAAATTGCGTGGTGACGGCTTTGTAGAACTCCGAGTAAACCGAGCGTCCGGCGGGCGCTCCGTATGACTCCCCCACATCCACACCCGCAATCCAGATTCCCCGCGCCAGAAGTTTCGTGAAGAGCCAGTGAGTACGGGCATTGGGCAATTGTTGATTGGGGGGGAGGTCGCGAAACAGGGTGGGCGCATACCAAAGCCAGGGCCGATCAGAGTTAGTAGAGTCGGTTATGGGTTTGAAGAGAAAACCCGAAGTTCCGCCGACATTGACTTCAATTCTGGATGCCCCCGCCGGTGTGAAGGGGTCGTCTGCACCGGCGCTGAGGCGCCGAGGCGCCGTCACCAACATGCAGATCAGGACGAGGAAAGAGATTGCCCGTGCCATTTTATGACTCCTTAGCCAGCATCCGCCGCTCGCAGGCTGGCGCAGAACCCAAAGGTGGAGTCTGCGATCTCCCCCCGTGGAGTTCCCAATCGACCACAAAGCTGTAGCGGACCTGTTCTGAAGGTCCGCGGTTCGTCATGTCTCCTGGTGGTAGGCATACAGGAGGTGCGAGACGGGGGGAGGGCCGCCACGGAGGTGGAAGGAGTTGACGCGTTCCCAGATTTGGCGGTCGGCCATGGTAGCTCGGTCGTGCTGGCGGAGGTGTTCGCCCCACGACTCGACCACGAAGGTCTCCAGGTAGCGACCCGGCTCGGCGACATCCTCGAAGAGCCCCCAATCCACGGCTCCGTCCCGCCGGCGAAAGCGGCCAAGTTCGAGCATGGCCAGGGTGAACTCCGCTGCCCTCTGCGGGTCAATTCGGTATTCCACCGTGACCAGCACCGGCCCCTGCTCCGCTTCCGGCTCATTCACCACCACCGGTCCGGGTCGAGAGGTGGGTTCGAAGTTAAGCCCTTCGCCGAAGCCGACCGGATAGCGAGCCGCCGCGATGAGGCCCAGCGCCAGCGCCAGAGCCGCAATCAGAAGCGTTCGAGGGATGCCCACACGCTCAGCGACGGAGCCCCAGAGGGCGCTGCCCGCGCCCAGCCCGACGAAATAGGTGACCTGATAAAAAGCCATGGCCCGGCCGCGTACCCAGGCCGCCGTATTGAGTTGAACGCTGGTGTTAAATGTGGAAAGTACGGAGGTCCAGGCAAACCCGGAGGCGAAAGCACCCACGCAGGCCACCGGGTACACACGCCACACGGCCATCAGCAGGAGGGCGCCGATGTTGAGAAGCGTGGCCGAGCTCAGCAGCCGCTTGATGCCAAATTGCCGCTGCAGGCGCGGCAGGATCGATCCGCCGAGCACCGCACCCGATCCGAAAAATCCGAGCAGGACACCGTAGCCGGCGGCCCCGCGCCCCAAGTTCTGGCGGGCAAACAACGGCACCAGCCCCCAAAAGGCGCTCGCCCCCAGCATGAAGAACAACAAGCGGACCAGCGTGAAGCGGATGGAGGGGGCGTGGGCCACGTAGCGCCATCCGGCCCGCATGGCTCCCACCACGCGCTCCGCCGGTAGGACGCTCTTGCGGGGCTTGCGGCGCCAGCGGTAGAACACTACGATGACGCCCAGGAACGAGACGGCGTTCAGCAGAAAGACCGCCCCGGGACCGGCGGCGGCTACCACCAGTCCGCCCAGCGCCGGGCCTGCGGCTCGCGCCACATTGTAGCCAACCGAGTTGATGGAAATGGCTGCCCCCACCTCAGCGCGGGGAACGAGTTCCGGTACGATCGCTTGCCAAACCGGTCCGGTCAAGGCGTTGCCAAAGCCCAGGAGAAAGGTGAAGGTCAGGAGCATGAACGGCGAGGTCAGGTGAAAGACGGTCAGGATGCCCAGCCCGGCGGCCGCCACGAGCATCCAGCTTTGGCTGAAAATGAGCAGCCGGCGGCGGTCCACAATGTCCGC
>PLWR01000180.1 GCA_003165615.1 Acidobacteriota bacterium
AGGTTCTCGGATGGATTTCTAGGAGGGGCGTAGCTTGCTGTAGCGGTGCTCACCAGCCATTCGCAAATCGCCAGTCACCCATCACGAATGACAATTCCCCATCGGCAATCGAAAGTCGTCAATCACAAATCACCCATCTCAAATTTCAAATCAGCCAATGTCCTGATCTCCCAAAAAGCGTCGATTGCCAATCATTCATCGAAAATCGTCAATCGAAAATGTAAATTTCCCAGCTATAATAGCCGGTTGACTTTCAGTATTCATTTTCCCCAGTGCAACCCGAACCCTATCGTTGAGGCGAAGATGGCGATCTACAGCATTTATACCCTTTCTCAAGATGATCCCGAAGCCCGCAACTGGCTGAGCTTTTTCCGTCGTCGCGGACACACCCGATTGACCAATGTGCTGATTGAACGAGTCGTCTGGCTGGAAGGGTCCTTTAACCTGGAGCGATTAATGCCCCTGTTCATCAACCCGCTGTACCAGGTTCCGGGGGAAACGTCGCAACTCGATCCTCATGAGGGACCCATAGTGGAGATCGCTTATCGGCCCGCCGTCACCGACCCGGAGACGCCTTCCATCCTCGCCGGAGCGCACGCTTTGGGGGAAGACGGACTGCAATTCGCCCGTTTGAGCCGGCGATACCAATTTTGCGGACTTGATGAGGCGGAGGCCAAGAGCCTCGCGGCGCGTTTCCTCTACAACAAAGTGGTGGAGCGGATTCGCGACCCCCACGAGGTCGTTGCCACGCTTCAGCCCAGTGGCAAGCCTGACCCGGTGGGCATGGTTTCATTGCGAGGCCTCAGTGATGACCAGCTCGCGGTGCTGTCGCGGGAACGCTCCTGGTATGCCCCGCTTTCACAAATGAAAGTGATTCAGGCGCACGAGCAGGAGCGAGGCCGGCCTTACACGGATGCCGAGGTGGAAATCCTGGTGCAGAGCTGGAGCGATCACTGTTACCACACCACCTGGAAAGGTCTGGGCCTGCTGAAAAAGCTCATGGCTGCCACCCGTGAAATCAATCATCCTCTCGTGGTTTCCTCCTTCACCGATAATGCCGGCGGGATGGATTTTGTGGATGGCTGGGTGGTGACCATCAAAGGCGAGACGCACAATTTCCCCAGCTCCATCGCGCCCTTTGGCGGAATCGCCACCAAACACGGCGGGGTGATTCGCGATACCCTGGGTTTTGGTAAGGGCGCGTATCCCATTGGGGGCACGACGGTCATGGGTACCATGGACCCGCGCTTGCCGGAAAAAGATGTGCCGGCGGGTGCCCTCCATCCGGAATTGATTGTGTCGGAGTCGATCCGCGCCACGGCTTATTACATGAACCCGATGGGCATTCCCATGATGCATCCCATCTACCGTTGTCATCCGGGCTATGCCAAGTGTTTAGCGCTGGGGCACTCATTGGGCCTCCTGCCCAAGAAGTATGTGCACAAGGACCAACCCAAAGCGGGTGACATTGCGGTGTTGTTTGGCGGCTCCACCGGCCGCGACGGCGTCCACGGCGCCACCGCCAGCTCGGCAGCTATGACCGGTGAAACCCTGGAGAAAGAATCGGCCGCCGTTCAAATCGGCCACCCCATCACGGAGCGGCGGTTCACTACCGCAATCCCAGTTCTCCGTGATTGCGAATGCATCCGCACGATTACCGACCTCGGTGCGGGCGGCATTTCCTGCGCCGTTGGCGAAATGGGGGCCGACGTTGGCGTCGAGATTGACCTGGATGCCGTACCGCTGAAAGACCAGAGCCTGACCGCTTGGGAGATTCTCCTCTCCGAGTCGCAGGAGCGGATGCTGATGGCTGTCCCGCCGGAGAAACTGGAAGAGGCGCAAGCGATTCTGCGCCGCTTTGAAGTGGCCTCTTACGTTCTTGGGCATTTTACTCGTTCGGGCCGCTTGCAGGCGAAGTGGCACGGTGAAATGGTAGTCGACCTGAGCATGGTTTTCCTCTGGCGCGCCTGTCCCATTGATCCCACGGCCACAGCCGCACCCGAGCGTCACCTCGCGCCGCTCGATATTTCCGAGCCGCAAACCCGCGACGATTGGGGCAAAGCCATCCACGGTGTGCTGACGCATTATCACTGCGCTGATCAAAGCCCCGCCGGCACCCGCTATGATTCTACCGTGCAGGGCCGGACCGCGGTGGGGCCTTACGCCGGCAAGAACCATCGCATGCCCACCAACATCTACGTGTCAGCGCCTTTGCGGGGCAAGCCGAACGGGATTATCACCACCCTGGCTTTCAATCCTTTTTATGGTGAGATCGATCCTGCTGCCATGGCTCGCCTGATGATGCTGGAAGCGATTACCAAGGCGGTTGTGGCGGGCGCCGATTACCACGAAATGGTTCTGTGCGACAACTTCTATACGCCTCGCGTGCGCCCGGAAACTGCTTTCGAGCTGGTGGAGATGGTGGAAACTATCTCCAGCCTCTCGGTTGAACTGGGCGTGCCGTTTATCTCTGGAAAGGATTCGAGCTCGGGAACTTTTGAGGCCGGAGGGCGAACCATCGAAGTTCCCCCCACCCTCGCCGTGGCCACCATGGGCCGGGTTCGCGATGTGAAGGCGATTGTTACCAAGGATTTCAAGCGGGCAGGGAATCGCCTGCTGCTGTTGGGCCGCT
>PLWR01000693.1 GCA_003165615.1 Acidobacteriota bacterium
GCGCCGGGCACATAGCACTCCCGCAGGTCATGCAGCAGCCGGGCGCGTGATTCACCTTGCGGCAGGACCGCTTCCAGTTGATCAAGCGCCGCGGAAATCTCCGCCGTGTGCCGCACCTCACCAACCAGTGAACGGGGCGAAGGCCGGTTCCCAGAATCACGAAGCGGGAGCAGATTGTACTCTTCGTCGAAGCACGCCCCCTGCGAAACCTCTTCTAGATCATGGTCTTCCGTCGCCAACCAAAAGACCGGCACACTAGCAAGGCCCTGGTCCGTAAGCGACTGCGCAAANNAAATAGCCCCACTTGCTGACCGGTGACGACAGCGAAGGTTCCCGGTTCGCTCAGCCGCCGAATGTTCGCCAAAGTGGGCTCCGCACAGCCAAAGGTCCTATTCTGCCGCGCCAGGACTTCGGCGATCTCCCCGCGTGCAAAGGTGAATTCACGCATTTGAGCGGCAACAGCCTGGTAGCTTCTCGAATCGTGCGGCGAACCGTTATAAAAGTGGCTGACCCGGTCATAATGGTAGAGATAATCCGTTAGCAAGGCGCTGGAGTGAGGAACGTGGGTGTNNACGGGATGCAAGTCGCAGTCATGAGAATTTATTATCCTACACGGTCTGCCTGTCGGCGGCAATGTTTCAGCAATTATGCCGCAGCGGTTCCTGCCATCGCATTGAGCACACTTATGGGAGCACTCATGGGGAATTAGATGTGCAAACCCCGACAGAGTTACGGGAGAAACCTTCCAAGCGATAGAGCGGAGAGGGCAAGCGGCGCAAAAGGGGCGGCCACTTTACAGCCCAAATATGAGTTCTTTAATTAGAAACGGGCCGATTTTAACCCCACCTAGGTAAGCTGCATGGGTGCCTGAGCAGTCGGCAAAGGTGGAGGGGGTGACTTGCTGCCGCCGTTTGCCGGCTGACGCGACTCCACTTGCCAATGGTCACCGGACTTTCGCAAGAGGTAACGCTGACGAATGATCAGTTCTGTCACATTCGGGCTTCGAAACCTCACGTACGCCTCAGCCGTGTCACCGTGAAATTTAACTTCTTCAACTTCCAGATCCATATTGCTAAAGACACCCTGCGGCAGGTTTCGCACATGATTCTTGATGGCCGGAGGGATTGCCAAAGTGGCGGCAAGGTCCTGGGCCGTTTCCGACATGTTTTGAAAGGCGGGCCCGGCAGCCAGGTTCGGCTTGAAGGACTCCAAAGGCCGTGGCAGAGGGGGATGGGAAGGCTTTGCCGATGCTGGCGGCTTTGTGATCGCGGCGGGCTTGGCCGCATTGGGCGTTCCCTTTGGCGACCGGAGCAAGGCATCCAATTGCTTTTCAATCTGGGCAATTCCTTTTTCGTGGCGCTCCCGGGACTTTTGAACTCGCCAGTCCACTACCGGCTGGGCGAGATATCCTCCCACGGCAAAGATGGGTTTCCAGGGAAGCAGAATGACCAGAACCACCAACGCACATCCCCAAAAACCATAGAGCGCGAGCACACTAACCAAAACAGCTTGTAAGGCAATGCGGATTTCCGCCTCATTCGTAATCATTGTCTCCTCACCTCGCAACCGTAACAGCGCCGGTGATAACGCCTTGGCGCGGTCTGTCAGTTTCCGACCCGGACAGATGTGAATTCTTTAAGCACTGGTGGGTAGTGGTCACGGGGAACTTGCGTACTTTCAATCGACGTCTCCCGCATCAGAAATCACTACCCGTGGGCTGATTCGTCCGGCCACTGGGCAAATATTGCCGGACTTTGGCTGCTAAGTCCCGGCCAGACAAGCGCGCCACCTGTGGTCCTGCAAACGGGATGCCATTCCCCCCCTTACATCACGGAGCTTCGATTTATTTCCGAGGGCAGACACTCCCGCGCGGTGCGGCCCGAAGGATAACAAGATCCCAATGATTCATTCGCCGCCGGGGATGGTAAACCGTCACCACCGTCTTTTATTCAAAACAACGTGTAGATATAGGGTGCCGCGACTTCCGCCGCGCCAATGAGGACGACCAGGAAGGCCAGCGCCGCAATAAAGAAGAGAGGCCAAATCACTCGGTTTGCCAGGCAGTACCCAGCGATGTCGCGAATGAGAACGCATCCATAATAGAGACGCCGCATCAGTTTGCCTTTTCCAAAACTATCGAACTAATCGAGTCCAAATTCCTGTTTCCAATCCACGGTCTCTTCCCACGGGGGCTGTTCGCTCTTGCGCAAAAGAAAGTTGTTGAGGACGAGCACCTCGATGCCGGTTCGCATGAAGCACTGGTAAGCATTTGCCGGCGTGCAGACAATCGGCTCGCTACGAACATTGAAGGAAGTATTCACCAGCAATGGGCATCCGGTCATACGCTCGAAGGCAGAGAGGATTGCATGGAAATCCGGATTCGTCTGCCGGGAGACGGTTTGAATGCGGGCGGAGTAATCCACATGGGTAATTGCTGGCGCCAGGGAGCGCACCTGATTCACCCACTCCTCCAATTGCGCAGGCAGTCCACCGTTTTGTGGTGAAAGGCGCTTATTTTCGCGCAGGCCCGCAACCATCAGCATATAGGGCGAAGGGGCATCCAGTTCAAACCATTCGGCGGCGCGCTCTTCCAAAATCGCCGGGGCAAAGGGCCGGAAAGACTCGCGGAATTTCGTGGCTAGGTTCAAGAGCGATTGCATTTTGGGGTCGCGGGCATCCGCCAGAAT
>PLWR01000290.1:0-6040 GCA_003165615.1 Acidobacteriota bacterium
CGTAGAAGAGGATGCCCGGCTTGGGGTAGTCGGGGATTTCGCGAATCAGCTTCTTGAGATCGATCACAGATCCTCCGAAACAAAGGTTAAAGGGTAAAGGATGAAGGGTAAAGTCTAAGAGGTAATTGAAAGATTCTTGATCGCCTCAAGTGCGGTAAGGAAGTGAAGATCTCTTCTCTCCTTTACCATTTACCCTTCATCCTTTAACCTTTCCTTTCACCCCTCGATGATGAAGCGATTGTACCGCTTATCCACGGGCACGTCCGATTCATCAATGGCGGTAACGCGCGCGCTGCGCGGGCCCTCCGCCAGTTGGCGCTTCAGCTCATCCAAAGCCACTGCATCGCCAATAGCGTAGACCTCCACGTCGCCGTCCCAAAGGTTCTTCACGTATCCGCAGATGCCGAGTTGGGAGGCCCAGCGATCCGCGAAGTAGCGATACCCGACGCCATGGACGCGGCCCTTTATCAAAAACTTTCTGGCGATTTTGGGAGCCGTCTTGGCCATAGCACCCATCACTCCGCCTTGGCAAAGTACCCGGGCTTCCAACGCAGGTTAACTCCGCGGCGCGTGGTCTCAACTCTAATGGACCGGTAAGTTCCGTCGAGGGCATCTCGCATCGGCCTATAGCCAATCGTGTACTGTTCGCCCAGGTCGCGTCCGATGGCTTGCAGTGCGTTAACCAGGTTTTCCAATCGCTCCGCGGAAAACCTTCCTGTTTCTGCTCCTGAACCCTTGTTTTGGGAAGTCCCATCGATCTGATTGTCGGAGAGGCCGCCTGACTCCAGGTCGGTGCCCGGAGCATCACGCAAAGGGAAAGTAGCGTAGCCGCCGGTCTCTGTGGACATGTCTTCAAGGAATTTGTCTCCGGGATTCGAGAAGCCATAGGCGGCCGTGCCAACGGTATAGATCATGGTCTCGGTCATGCGAGCCATCGATACGGCTTCGTTCAGGGTGTGCTGGCTCTGAACATCCAAGCCATCGCTCACCACGACTAAGATCCGCCGCGTCTCCTCCGGCGGGCCGGTCTTGAGCATTTTCTCCCGGCAAGCAAAGTAGATGGCATCGTAGAGGGCCTTGCCGCCGCCGGATTTAAGCTCCTGGATCTTATCGCTCAGTAGATCCGGGTCATCGGTAAAGTCCTGGACGATGGAGCTGGAGGCGTCGTAGGTCTCGAGGAATGCCTGATTCCTTGAGCCTCCGAGGCGCAGTACCGAGTCAACAAATTGCTGGGCCGCATCTTTCTCATACGATAATCGACTTCGCGCGGAATTGCTGGTGTCGAGGATTATACCGATGCGAAGGGGCGTGCGCGTTTCCCGCTCGAAGTGGGTGATCTTCTGCTCTACGCCGTCTTCAAATACCTGCAATTCATCCATGCGCAGATCAATAACCCGCTGCCCACGTTTGTTCTTGGCGATCAGAGGGACGTTAACGAGTTCGACGGTGGCGCGAATGGTGGGCGCTTTGGCAAGAGGCACTTTTTCCCCGGGATGGGCGGTGTTCCCCTCCGGGGCAGGCGCGGTAGGCGCAGCCGGGGGTGTGGTTTGCTGAGCCGCAGCGCAAAGGGCACCCATTCCAAAGGCCATGGCGGCCAGTGCCAGGGCGGCTGGAATTGCTTTCCCCCTTCCCCGTGATTTCCTGGTCCGGCCTTCGCCCGATTCTGCCATGCGCATGCGTGTTTTCAGGCCGATGTTTGGATCACCGGCGCTTCTCCTTGTGTCCGAAGGTCTGAATTCGCTATTTTACGCCAATTGCCCCTCTCACGCGAGGTAACGGCGGGTTTACCCCGCCAGGTGGCGGCATAAAGCCGCCGCTACATCTTCTTTCATCAGCCTTCCAGATCGTGGAGTGAGTTCCAAGAAGGAGGTCGGATTTCACTGCTTCAATTCGCGCCGCGCCTGCTCGATCCGATTCAGAACTTCTGTAAGTCTGGCCGGGTAGTTGGTGATCAGGCCATCCACGCCGTCCAGAATTTTGCGGCGCATGTGCGACGGGTAATTAACCGTCCAGGGGATTACTTGCAATCCCTCGCGGTGGGCGCGGCGAATGAGCCGGCGCGAAGCAATCGCCCAGTAGGGCAGCAGCGCCTCCGCACCGAAGGCGAGAGCGCGGCGAATCGGCAGCAGACGGCCGGAGAAATCCAATCCCAGACGCGCTTGTTCGCTCAACTTCCTGGCCTGCTGAAGCGACGGCAGGTCGAAGGAGACCACCCGCGCCAAATGCTCAAGCCCGGCGCGCTCGATTTCCTGGAGGATCCTTGCTGTCACCCCCGGCCGGAAGTCCTTGATTTCCACAAAGGCCAGGCATTGGCGTGCGTTGACCCATTGCAGAACTTCCGCCAGCAGGGGAATGCGCGCTCCGGCGTAACGTTCGCGCGCGCGCAGGCGATGACGGCGATTGAACCACGACCCGGCATCGAGGCGGTGCAACACGCTCGCCCGATGTTCCCACACCCAACCGTTGCCGGAAGTAGTGCGGGTCAGGCGGGCGTCGTGAACAACCACGGGAACGCCATCGGAAGAAAGTTGAACATCGAATTCAATTCCGTCCGCGCCCTGCCGTAAAGCCAGCTCAAACGAAACCAGAGTATTCTCCGGCGCTTCCCCCGCCGCACCGCGATGGCCGATTTTGAACGGCGGCCAAACCAGCGGCTGGGGGCGGCGATCGAGCACACGCTTCAAAATGGGTGAGAGAGTCGTCACATCAGTTTTCGTGGAAGCGATTTCGGGAGACCGCCCGACGCGAAAGTCTCGAGCGCCTCTTCAAAAGGTTAACATACTTGGACGAGTCGGCGAATGCGTGTTCGTCCCTCGGTAGAGACCGGGATGCGTCCCTCTGAACCCTCCCAAGCCCCGGCGCTGCCCCTCTCATAGATGTGCCTCTGTGGTGAATTCATTTTTGGCTGGCGGCTCGTGCCGAATGCGACAATCTGTCTTTTGACAAATGGTAGCCTAGCATGTATACTGGAGGGGCAGTTGGAAGCGAGGTTCAGCCATGTCCCTGCGCAAGCCGCCCACCATGACTCCCGCCCGGTTGGAAGCCAACCGCCGCAACGCCCGGAAATCCACCGGCCCGCGCACCACTCGGGGAAAGGCCCAGGCGCGCTTGAATGGGCTGGGCCGCGGGCCGCGCTCACGCTTCTATCACGACTTCATGATGCTGCTCATGGAGACTCCGCCCGATGAGCTGGAGCGGACGGCGCAGGCAATCCTGACTCCGAAAGAGGCTGACTCACGCCTGTTCAAGGGCTTGGTCCGGATGGTTCAACAAGCCGACTTGGCGCTGGTGATGGAGCTGCGGCGAGCTCATCGAATGGGTGGCCTTGGGGGAGAGAGCGTTGGCAACGAACGGAGCCGGAATATGATTGAAAACAAAAGGCGGTTCCCCAGTGAACCTTGGATGTTATTGAAAAATAATGAGGTTAGCCATTTTTGCTTGGAATGTTCATGAAAAGAAAATGGTTAGGAGCGCAGTCACCCCCACGAAGCCTGAATGTTATTGACAATAAATATGTTAGACTCGTTTGCCAGAATGTTCATGGAAACAAAGATGGTTAGGCAGACTCGAGAGGACTGAGAACCAACTTCACCGCATGGCTTGTGACTGTGGCCTCACCTCACCCAAGGACTCTTTGATGAACTCCCACTGTACACGTCGGCTAATCCTGTTGCTCGCAGTCGTGCTATGCGGCGTGACTTCCTTGCTTGCCCAGGCACCCGTGACGATCAGTTTGAATGTCGATGCCACCCACGCGCCGGAGAAGATCCTGCACACCTGCATGGTCATGCCAGTGAAACCCGGCCCGCTCACTGTCTACTATCCAAAATGGATTCCCGGCGAGCATCAGCCCTCGGGTCCAGTGGGTAACGTTGCCGGGCTCACGTTCGCGGCCAACGGCAAAACCCTTCCCTGGCGGCGCGACCTGCTCGACACCTTTACCTTCCATCTGGACGTGCCGCCCGGTGTGGAACGCTTGGACGTTGATTTCGACTACATCCAATCCGCCAACAGCTCCGCCACTGACAAACTGGTGATTGTCAGTTGGAACCAGAACGTGCTTTATCCCGCAGGAATTCCCGTTGAGAAGATCACCGTCAAGCCCACCCTGCGCCTGCCCCCCGGGTGGAAATTCGGGACACCTTTGCCGGTGGAGAGCGCGGCGGGTGATGAGGTGACCTTCAAATCACTTGCACTGGACAGCCTGGTGGATTCACCGGTCATCGCCGGTGAATACTATCGCGCGGTGGATATCACCCCTCCCAACGAACCCATTCATCACGAAATTGATTTGGTGGCCGACAGCGCTGCGGCGCTCGAGATGACTCCCGAGATGCAAAAGGGCTTCACCAACATGGTGGCGGAGAGTGGAAAGCTCTTTGGCGCGCGCCACTATCGCCATTACCACTTCCTGCTCACCTTAAGCGACCACGTGGCGCATTTCGGCCTCGAACACCACGAGTCCAACGACAGCCGCAGCGGGGAACGAGACCTGCTGACCGCGTATGGAAGGCGCGAGGTGGCGGGTTTGCTCGGGCACGAATTCGCCCATTCCTGGAATGGAAAATTCCGCCGCCCCGCCGATTTGAGCGTGCCCTACTTCCAAGCACCGATGCAGGCCGATCTGCTCTGGGTGTATGAGGGGCTCACTTCTTACGTGGGACCATTGCTTGCGGCTCGCAGCGGTTTGTGGACGCCCGAGCAATATCGTGAAGACTTGGCGACGACGGCTGCGGAGATGGGCCCCGGGCGCCCGGGCCGCACCTGGCGCCCTCTCCAGGATACTTCCGACGCAGAGCCGGGTGAGCCCTTCGATCCCGGCACCTGGATCAATTGGACACGCGGCGTTGACTATTATCCTGAAGGGGATTTGCTCTGGCTGGAGGTCGCCACCCTCATTCATGACCAGACCCACGGGCAGAAATCCTTTGAGGATTTCGCGCGCGCCTTCTATGGCAGCCCTAATCAAGGCCCGGAGCTAAAACCTTACACCTTTGACGATCTGGTCCTGACCTTGCAGGCGGTTGCGCCTTACGACTGGTCTGGATTCTTCCATGCCCGTTTGACCTCTATTTCATCGGAAGCCCCGCTGGGCGGGATTGCGGCAGGTGGGTGGAAAGTGGATTACACCGACAAGCCGCCGGAATCGCCGGAGGGCGAACGATCTGGAGGGGGCGTGAACGCCCTCTATTCGCTGGGTTTGCGCCTTGGAACGGATGGTGCAGTTCACGATTCTCTGGTCGGCGGACCGGCTTACCTGGCAGGGATCAAACCGGGGATGCGGGTGGTGGCCATCAATGATCGGGCGTATACACCGGATTTGCTCCACGACGTACTGAAGGCGGGCACGAAAAGTGATCAGTCCCTCCGCTTCCTGGTTTTGAACGACGATTACTACAAGACCTGCTCAGTCAATTATCACGGCGGAGAGCGGTACCCCCACCTGGTACGAACGGCGGGGAAACCTGATCTGCTCGATGACATTGCCAAACCGCAAGCAGGAAGAAACTAAACGGCTCTCCCTGCCGAAGGCGAATCGTGAGAGCAAGAGGGACTTTTTTGCGCCTCCAGATCGGGATAGGGGGAGCGGTTGCCCGCTCACCCCTCCCACACCACCATACGTACGGAGCGCGTATACGGCGGTTCCGTGACTTGAGCCCGCAGGGGCCGGAGGTTCGATACGCGTTCCGCCGAGGAGGCTTCGCCGCTCCCAGTTTCCTTTCGGGCTTCACCCAATCCGTCCCTGGGTAGCTCAGCCGAAGCTGATGGGCTGGCGCATGGCCGTCCTTGAGAAACTCGCACTACTATTCACGATCACGGTTCGGGCCTTCATCCCGATGAGTCGGGACTAATATGCCCTATGCTGACTTCTGCCGCAGGATCAGAATGATTTGCATCACCGTCAGTCACAAGTTCGTGACCTACGGCAGACCTCCCGAGGTAAGTTCGACCGCCTTCCGTGCCTCGCCGCCGAATCTACGTTTTGCGCTCTTGATGGATAGGGGCTTCGCGAAACCGGGCCCGCTCGCCCAACGCTCAC
>PLWR01000290.1:6087-6242 GCA_003165615.1 Acidobacteriota bacterium
CGGCATCTTGCCGGCCTTTATTGAATCTAAGGAAGTTGCCGGCTGGAAGCTGGCGCTACGGCAGCGCTCCAATGATTTTTTCATCAGCTCGCTGGATGTCTTCGGCGTAGTTAAATTTCTTCCCATTACTGGACTTGAACGAAGCCGCCCGTGCG